>JADLBG010000838.1 GCA_020847895.1 Bryobacterales bacterium | reverse complement strand
GCGGCCGCCGAAACTCCGAGCTTTTCTTCGAGCAACTTAACGAGCTGCGATGCTTCGAGCAGGGTCAGCCCTTGAATCTGATCGGCAATTGCGTTGATGTCCGCCATTGTTCCTTTTACTCCCTAAGTTTGAATCCTTAAACTTTTTCGCAAGCGGGAAGAGCCCCGGAAGAGGCTCGTCAACCGCGGTTACTACGATGAAAACTTATTCTCTTTAACGCCCTGATCGACGACCACGGCGAGATTGCAGGCCACGCCGCTCATCGCCGAAACCAGGCGCTGGGCCGGGGCGTTGATGAGATAGAGCAGTTTGGCGAGCACTTCTTCACGCGGCGGCATGCTGGCCAATTCCTGGATGGACTGCACATCGATGGCGCGTCCTTCGACCAGGCCCGCCTTGAAGGTGAAGTTCGGGTTCGTCTTGGCGTAGGTCGTGAGGGCCTTGGCGAGACCGACCGGGTCGCCGGTGGTAAAGGCGACGGAGGTCATGCCGCGGAGACCGTCGAGCAGGCGCTCGGCGGGGGTTCCCTGCGCGGCCTTGCCGGCCACGGTATTTTTGATTACGGTGTAATCGCCACCCGCGCCGCGGATGGCTTTGCGCAGTTCGTAATCCTGCGCGACGGTGAGTTTCTCGAACCCCGTGACGAACATGTGAGGCGCGCTGAGGACATCCTCGCGCAGTTTCTCGCCGTCTTTTTTCTTGTCAGCCTTCTTTTTCATGAATCGACTCCGCGCAGACGAAAATTTATCAGACCTGCTTTGCGTTATAAGTGGTGACGTCCAGATGAACGCCGGGACCCATGGTGGAGCACACAGTAGCGCTCCTGACGTACTTGCCTTTCGCCGCCGCCGGTTTGGCGCGAACCACGGCCTGGATGAGAGTGGAGGCGTTTTCGAGGAGCTTACCGGTATCGAAGCCGACTTTGCCGACGGGGGCGTGGATGACGCCCGTCTTGTCGACACGGAATTCGACTTTGCCGGCTTTCACTTCCTGAACGGCCTTGGCGACGTCGGTGGTGACGGTGCCGGTCTTGGGGTTCGGCATCAAGCCGCGGGGACCGAGGATCTTGCCCAACCTGCCGACGGAGCGCATCATGTCCGGGGTGGCAACGACCGCGTCGTAATCCATCCAGCTTTCCTGTTGGATTTTGTTGACCATCTCTTCGCCGCCGAAGTAGTCGGCTCCCGCCGCTTCCGCTTCCTTGATTTTGTCGCCGGACGCGATGACGAGAACCTTCTTGGACTTGCCGAGGCCATTGGGGAGGACGACGGTGCCGCGAACCATTTGGTCGGCGTGCTTGGGATCGACGCCAAGGCGCATGTGAACCTCGACGGTCTCATCAAACTTAGCGAATTTAATCTTCTGGACGAGCGGAATCGCTTCTTCGAGATTGTACTCCCGCCGCTCGATCTTCTGAGCGGCGGCAAGATACTTCTTGCCTGCTTTTGCCATAATGTGACTGGTCCTAACGGCCAAGCACCGGTCGCGGGACTGGCTTGACCTCCCAATGAGATCGCGCCCGTGGTAGGGCGCAATTACCGAGTCTAGCAGAGGGCGCGGGGGCGTGCAACCGTCCGTTTGCCCGGTTGTCCCCCAGGCAAACACTGAACCGCCGATTTCTTCAGGACAGCGGATTCAGCCATCGCAATCCGGCGAACCTCGCGAAATCCTTGTCTGTTGTGTGTAGGATTCCGCCGCATTCAATGGTCAAGGAGGCAAGGTGGGCGTCCGTGAGCAAAGGGCCTTTTGCCTGACCATCCACCATCAACCGCCGAAGGGTGGCCCAATGTTGTTCACCGGGTCCGATAAAGCGGACATTCGGTTGCGCATGCCACGCGTCTACGACGATTCCTGCCTCTTCCATGGAGAACCGCTCCCCAGCGAGCCTGGGGTTTGTGGAAATCCTCAAAAACGCCAGAACACTCTGCCACGGAATTGCAACCGGTTCCGTTCCCGAAAGGATCCTTTCGAGCCAACTCCGCGCAGTTGAATGGAGGGCCGACTCGCTGTCATAGGCGTAAAGAAGGATATTGGCGTCAAGTACGATCATCGGTGAGCCGGACCTTCCAGCGTTTCCAGCAACTCCGCGATGTTGTCATAACTCATTCCCGGCGGGAGGCCGAGCTTGCGCGGCACAATGGCGAACGGTTTGGGCGGGGGGTTCCTGGAGGAGAGCAACCCGAGGCGGAGGAAGTGGTTGACAGTCACCTTGAAAGAAGAGCCGGACTGGCGCATCTCTTGATTGAGGAGGTGGGCCACATCATCATCGAGGGTGAGCGTGGTCCGCACATCGTGATGCTATCATTAAAAACATCCTGATGTCAACTCCTCGCGGCGCAGTCTTAAAACAAACCCACCCGTGAGCCGGTCACAGCAAAAGAAAACAGACTAACCCATTGCAACTCTTGAGTTTTCTCATCAATCCACGCGGTTAGCGGAAAAACAATGAGATATTCTCTAGCCGGTTAGAGTATGCGTAAGATTCTCTCTATCGACGGAGGGGGGATTCGTGGCATCGTTCCCGCCCTCGTGCTCGCGAAGATCGAGCAGCGCACCGGCAAACCAATTTCTCACCTTTTCGACCTTTTCGCGGGAACCTCCACCGGCGGCATTCTCGCCCTTGCATTGGCCAAACCAGGGAAGGAGCGCCGGCCTCAGTATTCGGCGGGCGACCTGGCTGTCTTCTACGAGAATGAAGGCTCCATCATTTTCCGCAAAGCGGCATGGCGGAAGTTTCTTCCCGCGGGCGCGTTGTTCGAGGAGCGCTACGACAGGGCGGGCATCGAAGACGTGCTGGAACGTTATTTTGGCGAGGCGCGGCTGAATGAGGCTTTGACCGAAGTGCTGGTTACCAGCTATGAGATTGAACGCCGCACGCCGTTCTTCTTCCGCTCGAGCAAGGCGCGGATGGATGCCGGCTATGACTTTCCGATGAAGCAGGCCGCGCGGGCGACTTCGGCCGCGCCCACGTATTTCGAACCGCTCAAGATCGACACGGGAGGCGCGAAAGGTTATTACGCGCTGGTCGACGGCGGACTGTATGCCAATAACCCGGCCATGTGCGCCACTGTGGAGGGCCGGCAGTTGTTTCCAGGCGAGGATTTGCTGGTGGTGTCCCTTGGCACGGGCGGACTGACGCGTCCTCTGCCATATAGCCGGGCGAGAACGTGGGGGCTTGCCCGATGGGCGAAACCGGTGCTCGATATTGTCTTTGATGGGGTCAGCAGCACGGTTGATTTCCAATTGCACGGGTTGCTCGGCAAGCGTTATTTTCGTTTGCAGCCGAAGCTCGATGAGTCTCTTCAGGAGATGGACAACGCTTCGGCCTCAAACATCCGCAAATTGAAACTGCTGGCCGAGGAGGTTATCCGGGAGCACGCGGACGGGCTGGATGAACTTTGCGAGATGCTGCTCTCAGCGGCTTACCAGCCAAACGCGCGGTAGTCTTCCCCTGCTCCAATCGGCATACCCGGGGGCGGTTCACTGCGTTTGGGAAGTCTCGAGGGCTTGGGATCCTGCTGAAACCTGGCGATCGAGCGCGCGGCTTGAGCGAAGTGGGCTTTCTGATTCGGATCATCGGTCACGGCGGTTCTTACAAGCCAGGCCCGCAACTGTTCCAGTTTTTCGGCGGCGATCGCCCGGACCTGGGCCGAAGCCGTGTCATTCACCGACAACTCCATCAGCCTGTGGAGCACGACTTCATCCACGACGCGCGCCACTTCGGCGCTCAGTCCCTTGCCGGGCGGGCGTTTCCAGGTGGCGCCAATGAGGCGGTCCACCACTTCCCCGAGACCGGGATTCGCGCTATCGCGGGCGCTATATTGGACGAGGCGCCCGGCGCGTTCGGCGTTCAACAACAGTCCCGCCGTCATGTCCGCCGCCGCCTCGGCGGCGGACTGGAGTTTCTACATTATTTCAAGCGGCAGCGGCCTGAACGAGGGCGGAATCGGTGATTTGAAAGCCGAAGATCTTGAGCAATGCAGGTTGCTGCGTCATTTCCTTGCGCAGCAGCGTGATGAGGT
>JADLBG010000837.1 GCA_020847895.1 Bryobacterales bacterium | reverse complement strand
CCGGGTCGACGCCAAACTGGCGGGAGAAGGAGAGGGTGTTCGGGAAGGCCGTCAACTGGGGCGCGGCCACGATGCTCAAAGTGACATCGACGCGCGCCGGCGGGACGCCGGTCGAGGTGATGAGGATGGAGCCGTTATAGATTCCCGGGTTCAGCCCGGCAGGGTTGGCGTTGACCGTGATCTTCGCGGGGGTGACGCCAGGCGGATTGGAGACTTGGAGCCAGTTCCCGGTAAGGGTGGTGGCGGAGACACCATTGATGATCCGCGGCGTGTCTCCGGTATGACGGATCTGGATGGTCTGCGGCGCTGGATTTGCGCCTCCGGCAGTAGCCGTGAAGGAGAGAGTGTTCGGCCCGGTGAGCAGCACCTGAGCCTGCAAGGGGATGATGGCTGCAAGACAGCAGACGGCCTTCGCGGCGCGAAAAATCGTATTCTTCATTGGGGGCGTGGTTCCTCCTCTAAAAAGGTGCTCGAATCAGCCAGGCCGGGCGGGTATGCTTGCCTGTTTTCAAAGTCTCCAGGAGAGACGCGGGGAGGTAGTCCTATTGTACGACGAGATTCGGACCGTAATTTGAGGGTGGGCCGTGATATTGTATCCGGCATGATCTCCTTTCTCCTGCTTTCCTTCATGGCAGCGGCGGCCACCCACGAGGTGTATCCCGAACATCACTCCCAGGTCTTTTCACCGAACAAAGAGCCAGTGGCGCGAATCCAATCCGGCGATACCGTGATCACGCGGACATGGGATTCGGGCGGGGGCGATTGGAAGGGCGTGGCCCACATCCATCACCCTTACAGATACCCGGAGACCGGGAATCCGTTGATGGGCCCGTTCTATATTGAAGGGGCGGATTACGGGGATTCGATCGAGGTGCATCTGGACAAGGTGCGGCTGAACCGGAACTATGGGTATACGGGATACCGGTTGAGTCCCGGAGTGCTGGATCCAGGGACGATCGAGGGGCTGTACAAGAATTATTACAAGATGGATGCGCTGCGGCCGGGGACAGCGAGTCTCATCCCATGGGATCTGGATTTAAAACGCGGCATGGCGCGTCCGCGGCTGCTCGAGGGGAAGGGATTCGAGGTGCCGGTGCGGCCGATGCTCGGTTGCATTGGGGTGGCTCCGCCGATGGACATCGTGCAGACTTCGGGTCCGGCGGGCGTTTACGGCGGAAACATGGACTACAACGAGATGGTGGAGGGCGCCACGGTGTACTTCCCCGTGTTTCACAAGGGCGCGTACTTCTACGTGGGTGACGGGCACGCGCTGCAAGGAGACGGCGAGGGGTTAGGGAGCGGGGTGGAGACGTCGATGGACGTGCAGTTCACGGTGAAGGTGCACAAAGGGAAGCGGCTCTCGATTCCGCGGCTGGAGAATGACGAGTTCATCATTTCGATCGCGTCGCAGCCGGAGTTTTCCTCGAGCATGGATGCGGGAGTGCGGACGGCGAATTCGGACATGCTGCGCTGGCTCCAAAACGAGTATGGGTTAACGGCTCCGGAGGCGCACCTGCTGATGGGGGCGGTGGTGAAGCACCAGATTGTGACCTATTTCGGCACGATGACGGCGATGATCCCGAAGAAGTATCTGCCGAAGCGGTGAGAGGGAGGCGGTCAGGAATACCGAAGCAGCAGGTCCGCCATGCGGCGCGCGTCTTCGATGGGAATCTGGCCGGGCGCGGACGCTTCTTTTCCCACCGCGAAGGCCATATCCGAGCCGTAGAGGAAACCGGCCACGCGGGTGATGCCGCCGAGGGCGCCCATGGACATGATGGCGAGCGGCAATCGCGGGAAGCGTTTTCTGGCGGCGAGGATCAATTGGAACACGCGCATCACGTCGTCCGCGCTTTGCGGCATGACGGCGATCTTGGCGATATCCGCGCCGCGCGCTTCCATCGCGGCGACCTTGGCGAGCAACTCTTCGGTGGGCGGAGTCTGCTCGAAATCGTGCATTGCGAGGATCACTCTGACGCCGCACTGCTTGGCTGTATGCATCAATGGATCGAGAAATTCGGGTTCACCGGCAAGCTCCAGGTCCACGATGTCGGCGCAGCGCGAGCGCAGCACGGCCTCGATCAGTTGGTGGCGAACCGGTTGGGACATCTCCTGTGCGCCGCCTTCCGCCTTCCACCGCAATGTGAAAATAATCGCCTCCTCCGGCAGCGCTTCGCGCAGCAGGCGCGCCGCGGCGGCAAATGCGTCGCACGTCATGTCCTTGTAGAAATCCGCGCGCCATTCGACCAGGTCCGGCCGCAGGCCGCGGGCAATTCCCGCCTGCGCGGCCAGTTCAGCGGCATCGGCGGCTACGATGGGGATGCAGAACAGCGGTTTCCCTCCACCGTACTCGAGGCCGCGAATGAGGAGGGGAGATTCGACACATGGCTTCATGGTTCTATTGTCGGGCCTTGGGCGTACAGGAGAATAGATAAATGACGAAAGAGCGAAGCGGGGCCCCTGCGCGCATCGTGGTGGCGGGCGCGGGTCTCATCGGGCAGGCCCACATCGAACGCATCCTGCGTGAGCCCGAAGCCCGCCTGGCGGGCATCGTGGATATCGATGAGAAGGGCGCCGCGCAGGCCTCCGCTCTGGGTGTTCCTTTTAGCAAAGATATCGATGCCATGATGGAGAACGCCCGGCCGGACGGCATCGTGATCGCGTTGCCCAACCAGGCGCACTTTGCGGCCGGGATGGCAGCCGTCCATGCCCGCGTTGCGATGCTGATGGAAAAGCCGGTCTGCGAAACCGCGGAGCAAGCGCTCGAGTTGGCGGAAGCAGCCGAACGGGCGGGCGTGCCGGTGCTGGTGGGCCACCATCGCCGCCACAGCCCGATCATCCAGCGCGCCAAGGAGATGCTCGCTTCCGGCCGCCTCGGCAGGATCACCGCGGTGAACGCTCTCTGCTGGCTGCTCAAACCCCCGGCCTATTTCGAGGGCCGGAACTCGTGGCGCCGCGAACCGGGCGGCGGCCCGGTGATCATCAACCTGATTCACGCTATCGATGACTTGCGCAACCTGTGCGGCGATATCGCCACCGTACAAGCCATGACGTCCAACCAGGCGCGCGGCTTTCCGGTGGAAGACACGGCCGGCGTCATCCTCGGATTCCGCAATGGCGCCATCGGCACGCTGGCCCTTTCGGATGCGGCTGCCGGTCCCTGGAGTTGGGAACTCACGGCCGGCGAAAACCGGGCCTATCCGCGAACGACCGAGTCCTGCTATTACATTGCGGGTTCGGCGGGCGCGCTCTCGATTCCCCGGATGGAATTCTGGCATCACGGTGCGCACGGCCATTGGTGGACACCGATCCATACCGAGCGCAGCAGCATGCCCGACCAGGATGCGAACGGCCGGGAAGCGGACCAGGATCCGCTGGCGAACCAGATGCGCCACTTCTGCGATGTCGCGCGGGGGAAGGCGCAACCGATTCTCGATACACGAGACGGGGCACAAACGCTGCAAGCCACACTGGCGATTCACGAGGCAGCCCGCACCGGCGAGGTGGTACGGCTTGGCTAGACCCAGCGTCATGGCCCCGGGCCGCATTCAAAACATCATCCTCTCTATCCAGAGCCATACGCAATCTTGATTTCATGATGATAAGGAAGCGTGATGTTCTGGTCTACGGCGAGTTGCTGATCGGGGACTCCGGGGGAAGCGGGGAATTGCTCAGGCTCTACGGTCTGATGCACCAGTTGACTGCCGTTTCTCATGCAGATGTTGTCGCCTTCGCGCGGGCGAACCGGCTTCACGGGCGGGGGATCGGCTGGGTGGATGCGCATCTGCCGGCCTCGGCGTTGGCCGCCAACGCACTATTGTGGACAGCCGATGAGCGTCTTGCTGAGTTGGCGGGCGAACTCGGGGTGGGAGCACCGGCCGGGCGCACAGGGCGCGGTAATGCTCCCGATTGAACGTCAGCATGTGGCGCATGCGGCGGCGATTCTATATCCGGCTGGAGCGATACCGCCCGCGCAATCGCCCTCCGGCCGCCGGTCGCAACTGGGCGCTTGGCGTCGTCAGGCCGAGGGAGTTCTTGACGACTGCTAACCGGAATCGGCATACTCGCCCGAAGAGGTGATGAATGCGTTCCCGACTGTTCGATCCGCGGGCAGCCTTGGCCGTGATCATCGGAAGCACTGCCATCGCACAGACCCCAATCGGTTCGACTCCGGGTACAACAAGCAATGCTATTGAAGTCCAGGAATTGGCTGTCGCCAAGCCGATCGACCGGCAGATCGAGAAGGGCCGGGTCCACGCCTACACGATCGCCTTGCGCCGCGGCCAACTGCTACGATTCAGCATTCGAGCGGCGGGCGCCAACATCGATGTCATCCGGCCGGATGGAGGCAGGGATGCGGAACGCCGGGCGGAGGAATGGGCTCAGGGTGAGAACTTCCCGCGCATTGGCGTTGTCGCCAATACCGCCGGTATCCGCACCATACAGGTTCCTTCTCCTTCTCACTCCGGCTGGACGCGGGTGGCACACCCCGACTTCCACTCTGTGGACGGCCTCCGCGACGGGCTGGCCGTCTCTACGGGAAAGCTCCTCCCCGAAAAACTCGAGAGGATCCGCCTCCACGGGCTCTTCATCGATACTCTGGAAAGGACCGTGTTCTGGCCATAGGCCGACCTTCTTTCCCAAGGGAATTCGAATTCAGCCCCTGGGCTCGGGCAGATGGCATTCCAATCAAACGCCCAGAGTGCCAACGAGGGTGCTGTTCGATCAGTTCGACCAATGGCAAGAAGCCGGCGCCGCAGTCTGACCCATACCAAGCCGAGGAACTCGTCGCTTGTTAGACCGGCGTCTCGAATGAAGGCACGTAAGAGCGGTTCCTTGATCGTCCGGCCGGAATGAATCGGCACGACAGTTCGCGCCCCGGTCTCGGGATGCACCAGAATGAGATGGCTCCCTCGCTGGCGATCCTCAACGAATCCCGCGCGCTTCAGAGCGCGCACCACTCTCCGCGTGGTCAGAGACGGAAGTCTGGCCATGAATCAAGCGGGGACAGCCAAAGGAACG
The DNA here is from genome assembly GCA_020847895.1 of Bryobacterales bacterium. Classification (GTDB taxonomy): domain Bacteria; phylum Acidobacteriota; class Terriglobia; order Bryobacterales; family Bryobacteraceae; genus CADEFT01. The sequence goes on along the minus strand of JADLBG010000837.1, from coordinate 10,140 downwards.
GTGACCCTTCCTTGAAGCGATTGTCCTTCCTCGGGAATCGGTTCCCCGTGGGCCGCGAGGCTCTCCAAGTACAACACGATGGCTTCCTTGACGTTGTGCTCGGCTTCTTCCAGGGTTTCACCTTGCGTGTGGCAACCAGGCAATGCCGGGACCAAGGCCACGTACCCTCCCTCGGGGGCCTGTTCGTAAAAGACCGAGTAGGAGAATTCCCGGGCTCTCTTGCGCGCCATCACCTTCATTGTAGAGGGTCGCAAGTGAATCGGCAAAGAAGGCAAGGAGATGCGCCGGCCCAGCCGCACCGCCGCCCAGAGGGGGGTGTCGAGGTCGAATCCACACTGGGTTGTTCCGACTCAGGGGCGCAAGTTGCTGAAGCAGCAGGGCTCGGTTTGGGGCTTGTGTGGCTCCCCGTCGTGGACACGCGTTTCGAACCCTTGCAGCATAAAACCGACCAGGCTCGAACCGACTCAAATCCTTGCGCAACAGCAGCATGCGAGCGAAAGTGAGATGCTCATCCACATTGGGTACCCAAAATCGATCTCGAACCCAATGACGGAAAGGCACTTTGCGAATTTCTGGAGTGCGTCGCCCAGCATGGTAGCAATGACGGGCGCAACTGACCTTCAGGGCCTTGGACTAATGATAAGCGAACCCAGGCTCGGAGCCCCCACAATGATACCGCCGGGAGTACGAGAGCAGGCCGTCGAAGGCCGTGACTCATGCCGCGCAATCAAAGTGCGACGAGGATGCCGGCGGGATTCACGCTGAACAAAAACAGTCGGAACGCTGATTCAGTTCCCCCGGACTCCGTAGTAGCCCGAATTGGTCTCAGGTCTGCTCCGCTCTTGACATGTGGCGGACGTTCCGTGAGTATGGGTATTTCACGGCAGGGGCAATCCCGGATTGGAGAGACAGTGAAGTGACGGCATCATCGATTGGCGGGTGGACCATCGTAATTGCGGTGGGTTCACTCGCCGTTGGGACAGGGCAGGTCACGGCAGCGGACACGGACTCCGACCGGAAGGCAGTGGAGGCGGTTTGTGGCCGCTGCCATACGACGGGACTGTTTCTGAAACAGAGGCGGAGTTGGGCTCGTTGGAACGAACTCTTCGCGGATATGATGGAGCGGGGAGCAGATGGTACAGACGATCAGTTGGATGGAGTATCCCGATATTTTCTGGAGAACCTGACGTTGGTGAATGTGAATCATTCTCCCGCCGAGGAGTTAAGTGGCGTGCTCGGGATTAGCGGCGATGTAGCCGAAGCGATTATTGCCCGCCGGGAGCATCAGCCGTTTGCAGATCTCGCCCAACTGCGAGAGATTAAGGGCATAGATCCTAATATTTTGGAGCAACGCAAGAACCGCATTCTTTTCTAACCCGGCCCAAATCCCTCGCCATGAAAGACCGAGCAATGTCTCGATGGGGAGACCGGCAGCAAGAGGATGACGTGCAGCATAACGTTCACTTGCGGCAACCTCTTCACCGGCGCCAGCATCCCGTGACTGCACTTCCCGCGAGCAGACCGTCGTAATTTGCTCTACTGATCGGGCGTCTACTTCGAAGCCCGCGTATTCTTTCGTCCGAGCCTCGCCTCCACGGCGGTCGGGATACCTTGTCCGAACTGGCTCACCGTGCGCACCAGCTTCACTTCGCCCATCGTCCCATATTCCTTCCCCGGCGCTTCTCTGAAGGCCAGTTCCAGGAACTTCTCGCTATGCATGGGCCTTCCGTACTCGTCCTTCAACTGCCCGACGATCTTCTTCGTCTTCACATCGACAATATCCGCGGACGATAGGTAGGCGTACCGCCCATCGAGACCCATCGTAATCCAGTCGGCGGATGCCGTCGTGGGGAATGTCGACCTGTACACCGGCCAGTCACCAGTGTTGTCGTAGACCAACACTCCGTAATTGATGTTGTCGACAACCCAGAGTTCGCTCTCATCCGGAGTCAGAGCGATGCCGTGGCTGGGACAGCCATGGCCAAAAAACCGTAGCCCGAGCCTTTCCCTGTTGGTCCACTTGTCCTTCCACATCTCGGCCGGCGCCTCAATATGCTTGATGACCTTCCCGGTTGTCACGTCACCAATCTCGAAACCAAGCAAGTTGTTCAAGTTGGCGTAAACCCGCGTCGCGTCATGGTTGATCACGAAAGGGCGCACATGGTCGGAAAACTCGATGGTTCGGAGGGCCTTCAGGGACGGCACATCGCCCACCGTCATGGTGGTCCCGTTGGGGGCCATTAACACCGTCTTGCCGTCGGGGCTGAGCCCCATGTTGTGTGCATCCGTTGCCGCGGCCGGGATCTTCCCCTTCATGGCTCCGGTCTTGGCGTCGATGACGTACCAGAAATTCCTCAGATTGGAACCCGCCACAATGGTCAAGCCGTCCGGCGTGATTTCCTGCCGTTCGCAACACATCCCGTCATAGGTGTTGTCCCATACCTTCTGGTCGGTAGCCAAGTCGAATGCCGCCAGCCTTCCGCGCATGGCTAGATAGATCATGTTTGTCGCGGGACTAGCGGCGATGCCGGCGACTTCCGCGGGAGTTGCGGCAGCGGCGGTATTGAAGGTGGGGATCCGTTTCACAAATTCGAAGTTGCGTGCGACATCGAGGACGATGATGCCCTGCCCGTTCATGTTGGACGAAAACTGCCCGCCCGCCGAGCCACCAGGCAGCGCTACGTAGACCAAGCGCCGTTCGCGCCTGCTTAACCCACTCGCCCTAGCCGCCGCACGCTCCGCCTGGTTAGGGCCATTGTACGGGGGTTGCCCCGGAACGGCGCCGTCATACCTCGGCTGCTGAGCCACCAGATGGCTTGTAGAGATCGCTAAGCCGCACGCGGCTGCTACCGCGAAGAGTCGGTTGCCAAATGTCATTTTATCCCTCCACCACTGAGTTGCGGGGCCGCATGGTCAAACCAGCATTTCCGTTTTGCTTTCCCGGCCAGAGTTAGTATACATCCAACAGTCTGGTGAGGTTGTTTCTTGACTTTGTCATCTCGACCACATCCGGGCATTCGCTGATGTCGAATTTGCGGTAGGCGCCGGTGATGCGGAGATGAGGTCGTATTCAGAGCGACTCCTGGGTCAGCTCACGGTGGGACCCCTCAGCGCCGTCAGCAGGCGGTGAACTGGGCTTTGGAGAAGTCACACAGCCGGTAAACCCGCGGCGTGTCGCGGTCGCGCATGAAGAGCACGGCTTACGAAAGGCATTCCGTCCGCGATCATTACCGGATCGAAGGCCATCACCCGATTTTGCCATTGTTCGGACTTCATGTTCCGGTTCCGGGCGGACCGCCGCCTATCGAGGGGTTGACCGAAACCGCGTTCTGGATAGCCGTTGCGAAATCCCCTTCGCACGAGCAACCCCTTCCACAGAGCGTGTTGGGCCAGTCGCGGTCGGAATACGCGCTACTCGGACACGAGGGTGTCGCCGGAGCCTTTGGCCAGTTTACTCCCCATAAACGCGCCTCTGTCCCCCAACTCCCGTATGGTCGGCAACCAGGAAGTTGACACGGACATGTGGCGAAGGGGCACGTGGCCTGCTGGGAGATTACGGTCAGGAAGGACTCGAACTGAATTTCAAAGGACTTACCATATATCTCTCGACTGATCATCAATGCAATCAATGGGGTAGAGAATGGCTCCCCGTCGTGGATGCGTTTCGAACTCGCGAGTATCTGATGACTGCATCGGATCTCCCGTCAGGACCAGGGTAATAATCGCCGTGACGCAAGACGTTGCCACGGGCTGTTTCAAGTACCGAGCGGTGGCAGGCGCGTGAGAACTTTCTGCCACCGAGAACACGGCGGTCATTTCCCTCAGGTGCCGGGCCTGGGCCAATCCTCGGCATCATCCTGGATCACCCGAGCAGCCAAACAGAATCCTGACCGTTCCGGTATCGGATCGTGACAGCGGTGCCTAGAATGGAGAGTAGAGATGCGCCACGCTCGCCGTATTCAAGGGTTTTTTCTTGCCTTCATGCTCCTGTTCGTGGCGGCGGTGGGATGGCTCGGTTGGCGGCTGCTCGATCAGGACCGGGCGCTCGCCCGCCAGCGCCGTCTGGAGCAACTCGAAGCGGCGGCGGATCGCGTCACCGGCGTGCTGTACCGGCGTCTATCCGAGTACGAGGAGTTGCTGGTGCGCGGAGGCAGCGCCCGCCTTCCGTCTGGGGCGGTGTTGCTGAGAACCAGGCGCGGCAGTATCGCAATCTCGCCTCCTGACGGTCTGCTGTACCAGCCATTGCTTCCGGCTATGAGGGAGACGCCGACGGCGCTGTTCGCCGAGACCGAGGCATTGGAGTTTCAGAGAAACGATTTCCCGGCAGCGGCGGCAGCACTCAGCCGGCTGGCGGTTTCGAGTGATCCGGCGGTGCGGGCGGCGGCTCTGGTGCGGCTTGGCCGGAACCTGAGGAAGGCCCGGCAACCAGAACAAGCCCTGGAGGCTTACAGGCATCTGGCTGCCATGGGCGCCGCCACTGTGGGTGGCCTGCCCGCGGAACTGGTGGCGCTGGAGGGCCGATGCGCCTTATTCGCAGAGCTTGGACGCCCCGAAGACCTGAAGCGGGAGGCGGGAATCCTCCACGCCAACCTGGTGCGCGTCGGGTGGCGGCTGGGAAAGTCTACATACGACTTCCAACTGGAGCAGGCGCGGCAATGGCTCGGAGCGCCTCGATCGACGGAGAGCGGCGACAAAGAGGCGCTGTCGGCCGCGGCCGAGCTAATATGGCAGGCTTGGCGGCGCGAGCCAGTCCCCAAGGGCCGCAGGATCATCGCCGGCGACAGGCCGGTGCTGGCGGCATGGTCGTCGGATGAACAGGAGTGGACCGCCGTGCTGGCACCGGCACTGACCTTCGAGGCGGCGCTGCTCGAGGCGGGATCATTCGAAGCGGCGTTGATCGATGGAGAAGGCCGGCGCCTGTTAGGCCGAACGGATCAGGCGGCCAAGCTCAGCGTTGAGCGGACCCCGGCATCCATGAAGCTGCCATGGACACTACAGGTGACGAGTTCCGACGATGGCACGGCCCGGTTGGCAGGCCGCCGCTGGCTTTTTGCCAGCGGGTTCGCGGTGCTGGTTTCTCTGCTGGCGGCGGTCAGCTTCATTGTGGCGCGGGCTGTGTCAAAGGAAGTGGCGGTAGCGCAACTCCAGGCGGATTTCGTTGCCGCCGTATCGCACGAATTCCGCAGCCCGCTGGCCTCGATTTCCCAGATCGCCGAATTGCTCGATGCCGACCGCTGGCCGACAGCAGGCCACCGGAGGAGAGGCTGTGAGTTCCTGACGCGGGAAACGGCCCGGCTGCGACGGCTGGTTGAAGGACTTTTGGATTTCGCGAGGATGGAGGCAGGAAAGGCCGGCTACCGGCTGGTGCCGCTCGATGCGACGGAGATGGTGCGGTCCGTGGTTGAAGAGTTCCAGTCAACGGCTGGCGGAAGCGAAGTGCGACTCTCGGTGGCCGGAGAAATGCCCCGAATCCAAGGCGATCGGGAAGCTCTCTCACGCGCGCTCTGGAATCTGCTCGAGAACGCCGTGAAATACTCGCCCCCTCCAGCCCGAATCTCCGTCGAGGCTCTCGGGGCCGATGGCCGGCTCGCGATTCGGGTGCGGGACGAGGGTATCGGCATTCCGGCTTCCGAGCAGGAGCAGGTCTTCCGTAAGTTCTACCGTGGCGGTGAGGCAAAAATGCGAGGGGTGAAGGGCACGGGGATCGGATTGGCCATGGTCCGCCACATAGTGGCTGGGCATGGCGGGGAAATCCGGCTCGAGAGCGCGCCGGGCCGCGGCAGCACGTTTACGCTGCTGCTTCCGGGGGAGTGGCAATCATGACGCGCATCCTGGTAGTCGAGGATGAGCCGGGGATTTCCTTCGGACTGGAGACGGATCTTCAGATGGAAGGCTATCAGGTCACGACCGAGCAGAACGGCGCTTCGGCGGTCGAGCGTGCCCAGACCGGCGGTTTCGACATGATTCTGCTAGACGTGATGCTGCCCGGCATGGATGGATTCGAGGTGTGCCGGAGACTGCGCTGTTCGGGGGTGTGCACTCCTATCATCCTGGTGACGGCGCGTACGCACGAAGCCGAGAAGGTGATGGGGCTCGATGTGGGCGCCGATGACTACGTGACCAAGCCCTTCAGCCTTCGCGAGCTCCGCGCACGCATAAAGGCGGTGTTGCGGCGCACGGCCGGAGAGCTTCCCCGGACGTACCGCTTCGGGGAGGTCGAGGTGGATTTCATCCGCGGCGAACTGCGGCGGAACGGTCAGTCCGTGGAGACCACACAACTGGAATTCAAACTCCTCACCGTCTTCATTCGGAACCAAGGCCGACTCCTCAGCCGCGACCAGATACTGGACCAAGTGTGGGGAGCCGTCACCCATGTCACCGATCGGGTGGTGGATAACCATGTCCTGACTCTTCGCCGCAAAATCGAGCCAGATCCGCAACGCCCCCTTTATCTCGTCAGCGTGCGAGGGGTGGGCTACCGTTTTGAAGGTCCGCAAACCGAATCATGACCGAACCGGCCCATGTGTTGTGACGATGATCCTTCATCCTTGCGATGAAGGAGGCAAGAATGCCAACGAACTTGATGCGATGGAAGACAACGGTCGGCGCAACGATGCTAATCGCGGCGTTCGCCGCAGCCCAACAGGCGGACCGGGCGGATCTGATGATGGAGGCCGCCGCAAGGAAGGAGCGGGTCGACGGCGATCTAAAGGCGGCGATTGAGCAGTACCGCAAGGTTGCCACGCAGTTCGCGAAACAGCCGGGGATCGCGGCGAAGGCTCTTCTTCAGATGGGCCAATGCCAGGAAAAACTCGGGCAGGCCGAGGCGCGGAAGTCGTATGAGCGGATCGTGCGTGAATATGGCGGCGCTCAGGAGTATGCCTCGGTGGCGCGAGCGCGGATCGCGGCCCTGTTGGGAAGAACTACGCCCGCAGGTGGGATGAACCTGCGGCGAGTGGATTCCGGCGAGCGGTTCCGCCTGGTGAAAGGAGTGTCCAGAGACGGGCGCCTGATTGGTTTCTCATACTTCGATTCGGGAGGCAGCCAGGGGTTGTACGACACTGTGACGCGAGAGGAGAAAATACTGGTCAAATTGGAATGGACTGGCGACGTTTACGGCGCTAGTCCTGCCCTCTCCAGAGATGGACAGTGGCTCGCGTTCGGCACTTACGAGAACAAGGGGCAGAACGCAGAACTACGGCTGGTTCGCGCGGATGGCTCCGGGATGCGCACGCTTCACCGGCTCACAGGCAGCAGTTGGGTCATCCCGAAAGACTGGACTCCAGACAATCGGCAGGTATTGGCACAAATCTCCAGCCAGGGCACAACCTATCTCTGCTTGGTGAGCGTCGCAGATGGTGCAGTAAAGCGCTTGAAGCAGGTATCTGGTGGCGATCAACACGCCTTTGTTTCACCGGACGGTGCGTTTATCGTTTACGTGGCAGGGGCTCCAAAACGCTCAGGTCCGGCAACGCCCGACGAGGGTCCCGACCCCGGCTTGCAGGACACGAAAGTTCACATCATGATGCTGAACGGTGGCGGCGACCAAGCGCTTCTGCCCAGTGGCCCGGTCGCCCGCCCGATGGGCTGGTCACCGGACGGGAAAGGCGTTCTGCTGTTGAGCAGGAAAAGCGGAGAGCCCGGCCTGTGGTTCGTACCAGTCGCCGACGGGAAGGCCTTAGGTGAACCGAAGCTGTTGCGCTCCGGAATGCCTGCCGGCACTTGGCCAGCGGGCCTTACCGCGGATGGCAGGTTCTACTTTGTGGAGGAAGTTCAGAAGAGCGACAGCTACTTGGTACAACTGAACGCAGGCTCCGGTGCTCCGGGTAAACCGGCGCGCGTTACACACCAGTTCGAAGGTAGCAACGGATACTCGTCGTGGTCGCCCGATGGCAAGAAGTTGGCTTGGTTCGGCCTTTCTTACAGCGGCACGCTGTTGCACGTGCGCGATCTCGCTTCCGGCCGTGAGAAGAGCCTCGCCTTTCCAGTGACGCCCGGATTCCTAACGCCACAATGGCTGGCGGACCATCGGACGATTATCTACCTCAGCGGCGGAGCCAGCCAGCCGGACAAGCGCACTCTCCATGCATTTGACACCGAAACCAGCGAGAGCCGTCTCATCGCGGACAACATCAGCAACTTCCCTACTGTCAGCAGCGACGGCAGCATGATCTACATGGTGAGAGGAGAGCCTGGCTTCCGCCAGATCACGGCGCTCGACACCAGGACCAAGACGGAGCGCGAGCTTGCATCTTTGGACGGATCGATCTTCCATCTGGCGGTCTCGCCGGACGGCCGGAGTCTCGCATGTGTGGTCCTGAGTACCGCGTCGCGGCGGTTGGTCCTCGTCGACACGCAAACAGGACAAACTCGCGAGTTCGGAGAAACACAGGCTCGCGCGATCCCATTCTTCCGCCGGTCCATCAGTTGGACACCGGACGGCACCAGCGTAGTGTTGCGAACCAACGACGGCGTTTGGGCCTATCCGGCGGCGGGCGGCGAACGCAAACTGCTCTTCCGCGCCGACGGGCCGATCCAGGATGTGGCGATCAGCCCTGATGGCAAATCCTTGGCGTACACACAGACCAGCGCGGAGAACCACCTTTGGGTATTGGAGAACTTCCTGCCGGTGGCCAGCGCGCAGAAGAGGTAGATTCGGTGACGGGGTGGGGCGTCGCGAAGGCTTGCCAGCGACGCCCTTCGCTTTGGCTCAACTCAACCGTCGCAGCGAGCCAGCATGGCTGGAAGCGGCACCTCGCTTCGGCTTGTGCCGGCGCGAGTTCGAAGAAACAACGTGAGCACCACAAGGAATTCGGTGGCTCCCCGTCGTGGACGCGAACCAACCGCGGGCATCGGCCCCTTTCCCCCGGCGGAGCATCCACCCGCAGGAAGCTTTATGATGGTGTGAAGGAAAAAACCGTCTATGAAAGCCCGGAGCGTGTTGTGTCTCCTATTGCCTCTCTTCCTGCTCGTGGTTTCCTGTTCGCGGGATCCCGAGAAGGTGAAGAGAGCCTACGTCGAGCGGGGGAACGAATACTTCAAGAACGGGAAGTATAAAGAAGCCTCCATTATGTACCGCAGCGCGCTCAAGAAGGACATGCGCTACGGTGAGGCCTACTACCGTCTCGGCCTGGCCGAACTGAGGTTGGGGCGCATCGGGGACGCCGTGCGCAGCCTGCGGCGCGGTCTCGAACTCCAACCGGACAATCTCGACGCCGCCACGCAGCTTGCCGATATCTACCTGCTCGTGTTCGTCAAGGATCCGAAGAACTCCGCCGAATACCGCAAGGAACTGGAAAACATCGGCACAAGGGCTCTCCGGAAGGATCCGAAGTCGTTCCTGGGATTGCGCATCAAGGGCTACCTCGCGGTTTCCGACAAGGATGTTCCGCTGGCCCTGAAGTACTTCCAGGCGGCGCAGGAGGCGCGGCCGTTCGCCAAGGAGACCATCCTTCCGCTGGTGGAATCGCTCGCCGCCAGCAACCGCTTCCCCGAAGCCGAAAAGCTTGCCTTCGAGATGATGCGGAAGGATAAGACTTTCGCCAACGTTTACGATTGGCTCTATATCCGCTACATCGGGCTCAACCGCAGGGAGGATGCCGAGAAGGTTTACCTTGCCAAGGTCAACAACAATCCGGCGCAGCCGTTCTATGTTCTTCAACTCGCGGGCCACTACTTTCTGATGGGGAACCGTCCGGATATGGAGAAGGCCCTTCAGAGGATCACCTCGAATCCCAAGGACTTTCCTCTCGGGCACGCGCAGGTGGGCGATTTCTATTACCGCATCCGCGATATCGACTCCGCCGTCAAGATGTACGAAGAAGGGCTCCATCTGGCGTCGGCTGCCGATCAGAAGGCGATGTACCGGAAACGTCTCGTGGAAACCATGGTCGCCAGGGGGCGGAAGCAGGAAGCTCTCGATCTCATCGCGCAGGTGCTGAAGTCGAATCCCAAGGACTATGAGGCGGTGGCCATGCGCGCCTCGCTGTGGCTTCAGGACGGATCCAAGGACCAGGTGCAAACCGCGATATCGGAGCTGAACTCCGTCATCGTGCGCAACCCCGAGAATTTCGTGCTGAGGTACAACCTCGGCCGCGCCTATGTCGCCAAGGGAGACATCGAACAGGCTCGCATTCAGTT
>JADLBG010000836.1 GCA_020847895.1 Bryobacterales bacterium | reverse complement strand
CTTCATCATCTGGGCCATTTTCACGTCGACTTCAAAGCCGGGGGTGGAGGTGAACAGCACCAGGAGTTCGAAGTCCCTGGCCATCTGGACGGTCTGCTCGATGGAGATCTTGTGGGGTGGAGCATCCACCACCTTGCTATCGGGGAGCAACCCGGCCGGATAGCAGAGCCAGACGGGATACCAGTAGGACTCGATTTCGCGGGTTGCGGGCCAGCGTGAACTGGCGCCCCCATCAAATCCTTCAAATGAGGGGGGATTGAGGAATAGAGTACGCATGGGGTAGCTTTTTTGAGGGTAAGCTATCGGGCGGCGTTAATACAAGTTTGTCAAGATTCCCCGGGTGCATTAGCGGGGAGTCTTGTTGCGGGAACTTTCCGAAGTCAACACGTTCGCCTGATCCGCGGGAAGTTTCGTGAAGTTGTGGAAGTCGATGAACACCTCCGCCTTGCCCCAGAGGCGGGTAGCCACCACGCCGGTGGTCTGCTTCGGATAAGCTACGCCATCGCGAATGTCGTAGACGCGCACGAAATCAAACTGCTTGATGAAGACGGAAGGGTTTTTGGAGAGCCTGCCGGCTTCCCGGATGGGGAGGGCGGTATCCTTGTCGAGCCACATCTCTCCCTTGAATGTGCCCACCTTCTTCTTGCGGGGGGAAATCTGGAAGAGGTAGACTCGCCTGCTGTCGCGCTCGACTAATCCCTTGTATTTGAACTTGTAGTATTGCGGGGTAATGGGGGGCGGGGTGTTGTCGGCCACCGCCGTTTCGGCGGTGAGGAAGCGGGCGATCACTTCCTTCTTGATGGTGTTGTCGCCTTCGAACTTGATGGCATCATAAGTGATCCTGCCGAGGCGTGTAATGGTGCGCAAACCAAACATGCGGCCTTTTTTCTTCAGTTTAGGAAGTTCGGCGGAGATCTCCACGTCCATGGTGACGCCGCGCAACTGCTGTTGCTGGGACTGAGACGCCTGGACGTAGCGGTCGATGATTTCCTGGGAACCTTGGGCGGAATCATCCCCGTCGGCCGCAAACGAGTGAGGCGCCAGGGAGAGCCCGATCAGAAGCGTGAGACAGACGCGTAGAGACAACAATAACCTCAACGAGCGCTGGAGTTTCTTCCAGCACTAATTTAACAGTACCATGACATTGGATGCAACCAATATCCCCCAGGTAGCAGGGGAAAGATCCGCCGTTTCTAATGCGCGCGGCGCGGTCCGCCGAGCAGGCGGGCCGGGAGGAAGAGCATGGCGCGCAAGAGTTCCAGAACCCCGCCGACGGCGATGCCCACGATGCGGAACGGAAGCAGAAGCAGCCAGACGATGGGATAGAGGAAGAGCGCGATCAGCGCCACGGGCCAGCAGAGAATGAAAAGCAGAAGCCAGATCAGGAAGGTCAGCATGGTCGTCCTCCATAGGGAAGTACGAAACTTGCGGGCGAATGTTCCGGAAAATGCGGATGCGGGTCAGGCGGGCGAGCCGAGTTTGCGGATGAGCGCGTCGTTGAGGGTGAAGCCGAACCCCGGCTTTTCGCTAAGAGTGAAATAGCCTTTGTGGAGCGGTTCGTGAGGTTCGACGAGTTCGGCGCGCCAGGGCACTTCGCCGTAGCCGAGTTCGAGGATGAGGAAATTGGGCAGAGTGGAGCAGACATGGGCGGCGGCGATGTTCCCCACCGGACTTGCGGGACCGTGAGGGGAGGTCTTCAGGCCGGCGCCCTCACCCATGGCGGCGATCTTCTTGCACTCGAGCAGCCCGCCGCAGTACTTGATATCGGGCATGAGAATGTCCACGGCATTGCCGGCGATGTAGGGGTAGAACCCCTTTACGCCGTAGATGCTTTCGCCGCCAGCGGTGGGCATCTTTGCAGCCTTGTGGATCTGGGCAAGGTTGCCGATGCCGCGGCAGACTTCCTCGAGCCAGAAAAGGCGGAGGGATTCAAAATCGCGCGCCAGTTGAAGCCCGCGCTCGAGGGTAAAGTTGGAATGGGCGTCAATGAGCAGGTCGTTCTTATCGCCGATTGTCTTGCGGATAGCCCTGGCGCATTCCATGCCGTTGGCGATGTGCGGCTCGACGGCGGCGAAGTCCTTCGGCCAGCCGTCGAACGGCGCCAGTTTGAAGGCGTCGAAACCGTCGCTGAGGGCGCGTTCGGCCACTTTGACGAAGCCCGCGGGCTTCCGGTCAAAGGTGGCGCGGTTGATATTGGCGTAACTGCGGATGCGGGAATGGATCTTGCCGCCGAACAGATCATACACGGGAACGCCGAAGATTTGCCCGGCGATGTCCCACATGGCGTGCTCGATGGCGCTCGAGGCAACGCTGCCGCTGATGCCGTTTTGGGCCACGAGGGGGGCGGCGATGGTTCTCAAATATTCCACGTCGCTGAACGAGCGCCCTTTCATCTGTTCCCAGACGGCGCGTATGCCGGCGGTCACTTGCGGGTCCCGCCCGTGGGACGCATCGCCAATGCCGGTGACGCCCTGATCGGTGCCAACGCGCACCAAGACCCAATCGCCGCGGCGGTTTACCGGCACGCGAAAGATTTCAATTTCCGTCAGTTTGGCTTTGGGAGAGCCGGCGGCGCGGGCGCGGCTCTTCAAGGCGAGCAGAGGCAGCGCGCATCGGGCCAGCAGTGTACGGCGTGTCATGGGTTTGCGACCAGTGTATAGTATTCGCATGTTGACGCGGAGAACGTGGATGGGCGCGGCGGGAGGGGCGGCGCTGGCCCGCGGGCAGTCTCGCAAGCGGCCGAATTTTCTGTTCCTGATCGCGGATGATCATGCGGGCTACGTGCTCGGTTGTGACGGGAACAAGCAGGCTGAAACGCCGAATATCGACCGGCTTGCCTCGGAGAGCACACGGTTTGCCATGCACCACTGCAACTCTCCGGTCTGCACGCCTTCGCGCCAGAGCTTCTTTACGGGTCAGATGCCGCACATGGCGGGGGTGACGAGGCTGCCGACCCCGCTCAGCGATGAGAAACCGACCATCGCCAAACAGTTGAGGACGGCCGGATATTCCACGGCGGTGGTGGGCAAAATGCACTTCAACCGGCCGGCCGCTCCGGGATTGCATGGCTTCGAATACATGGTGACGGAGCGGGAGCTACAGCAGCAGTGGAGCCAGGCGGTGAAGCCGCGCGCGATTCCTCCGCGGATTCGAACAAAGCCGCAGTGGCGGCCGTTCCGGGATCCGGCGCGGATCTGGCTGAACGCGGACAAACTGCCCTACCCGCGGTTTGACGCCGAGATGAAGGCGGCCTACCAGGTAAGGCTGGCGCACGAGTTCCTGGAACACCACAAGGATAAGCCGTTCGCGCTGTGGGTGAGTTTTCATGAGCCGCATTCGCCCTATGATTTTCCGGTGGAGGACCGTAATCATTTTGAGCCTTCAGCATTCACGCCGCCGCGCGTGGGGCCGGAAGATGGCGGCCAGATCCCGCTGATCTTCCGCGATCTGAGCGTCGAGGACAAGCAGGGGATTATCGCGTCCTACTACACGTCGGCGCGCTACCTGGATAAGAACATCGGACTGGTGCTCGACAAGTTGCGGAAACTCGGGTTGGAGGACAACACGCTCATCGTGTACACGGCTGATCATGGGTATGATCTCGGGCAGCACGGACGGTTTGAAAAGCACTGCGGGTATGACCCGGCGCTGCGTATTCCGCTGATGATGCGGCTGCCGGGGGTGATTCGCACGGGGACGATATACGATTTCACGGAGCATGTCGACACCGCTCCGACGATTCTGGAGGTGCTTGGAGCGGATCCGCTGCCCGTGCAGCATGGCCAGTCACTGCGTCCCTATCTGGAGGGCAGGCGGATGCCAGGCGCCCGCGATCACATCTTCAGCGAGTATCTCGAAAATGAAGAAGCCTTCGCGCGGACGAAGAAGTGGAAGTTCATTTTCTGTTCGGGTAAGCGCAAGCGGGGCGATGGATATGAGACGGATCATCCAACCCCGGGCCGCTACGTGAGGCTTTACGATCTCGAGAAGGACCCGGGCGAGTTCACAGATGTTTCGAAGAAGCATCCGAAGGTGGTGGAACAGATGGAAGCGTTGATGTTGGAGCGCTTCCGGAAGACCCATCCGGACGCGGAGAAGGAGCCTGCGCGGCTGAGCCGCGAAGAAGCAATTGAATATTACGTGCGGCCGCGGGACGTATAGCCGGCCAGATGCTTGTAGCGTTCAATGGCGTTGTAGATGATGGGGCAGAGCCAGGCGTTGCGGCAAAGCGAAGAGAACCGGGAGCCGAGCGTGTGCGGATGCGCCGCCACGTGGGGAAAATCGCGGCACGCCTTCGGCCGGGCTTCGTAGATCATGCACAGATTCCCATCGAGGAAAATGCAGGCGTCATCGGCCTGACGCAGCAGCCGGTTGCCCGGCGCCTTCGGATCCGGCACAGTGTACAGCCGGATGACTTCTTCCGGGGGGATGTTGAGGTAATGAGCGATTGCCTCCACAGCCGCTTCCGAAGCGCTGACCACCATCTGGCGGCAACAGTTGGCGCACTGCGTGCAATCCATCTCGCTTTGGATTTCCGCCGCGAGAATATGAAACGGTTCTTCCGGGTAGTGATGAGCCGCCAGGCGCCGGCGGAAGTCTCTGTTTTCGTCCGCTTTCGATTCCGCCAGGCGCCGCACTTCGGCCAGGTCGGTGATCATGTACATCCTAGATCCGCGCGGCGAGCCGTTCGCGCAAGTACTTGCGGTTGGTTTCGAGGACCTCTTCAATGGAGCCTTCGCCGGGACGCGGCGGGTCGAGGTCAAGCGTGATCCAACCGCGGTATCCCTTGCTTCGCAGCAGTTCCATGACGGCGGGAAAATCAACCCCTCCGGCGCCGAGGTTCTTGTAAAGGTTCACTTCGCGGTGCTGTTCCTGGGTTGGCGTGGGGCCGCGGTAGCCGCGGTACTTCGCATCGGTGTCCTTGAAGTGGATGCCGGCGATGCGCGGATAGTAGTCCGTCATGACTTGCATGAGGTTCATTCCGCCCAGGGTCCAGTGGGCCATGTCGGGCACGAGAAACACGAGTTCGGGGTCGGTCCATCCCATTACCGCGCGCAATTCCGATTCGCGTTCGAGCGGGGACCAGATGTGGGGGTGGGGGGCAATCTTCAGGCCGAGCTTTGCCGTTTCCCTGCCCAGGCGATTCAAGGTATCCGCCATCGTTTTTAGCTGAGCGGCGCTGGGGGGAGCGGACGGGCGGCGGCCGAGATTGATTTTGAAATGGCGGCAGCCGAAGGGAACAATGAAATCGCGCGCGAAGCGGACGTGATCTTGGATGGTTTGCGCCGTGTGCGCCGGATCGATGAAATCCACCATCATTCCGCTGCCGCCGTTCGAGCAGGTGGCCATCGACAAGCCCGCGGCGTCCAACTGTTTTTTCAGTTCGAGCGGGCGGTCCAGGTATTTGAGAATGTGGGGACGGTACGGTTCAATCCCCTGAAACCGGAAACGGGCAGTGGCGCGGATGGCCTCTTCGATTTCGTTTTGCCAGATGTAGCCGCCGGTGGCGAAGCGGATGTTCGAGGCGGCCGCGGCCGGAAACGTGGAAATAGCAGCGCTGGAAGCCAGAAATTGGCGCCGGTTCAGCAGCATGTAGACCTCCCTTCGAGGTTCCGAATTCCTTCTTCCACTCTATTCGACAGCACTTCCATGAACTCCGCAAGGAGGGACTGCTTGTGCCCGGTTTCGGCGGCGAGGAGATGATAGGGGCTCATGAGCGTGGCGCGCAGCACGAAGAGTCCTTCGTGATCGTATTCTCCCACGGGGATGCCGGCTCGCTCGAGGAGTTCCGCCATCGGCGCCAGCGGATAGCTGGGTGGGCGAAAGTGCGTGTGCGAAAGGAAAAAGGGCTGCGAATAGCTGTACTGGGCGCGTCCATGCTCGGCATCGATGGTGAAGCGGTCGTAAATCCAGCGGTTGAGCGCGTTGGTTCTGGCGAGGGGTTGCGGATGATTCTCGACGGCGACAAAGCAGACGATGTTCGTATCGGGCGGCATTGCGGTGAGGGGGACAAAATGGAAGGCGGGGGATTCGCCGTTGACGCGGCAAGCGACGTCCCAATGCACCAGCCGCTCGTATAGCTCGCGCGCCGTCAGCAGAGAGGCGCGGAGAATCTCGCCGTAGCCGGAGCGGTCCGGGGGAATCATGCGGTGAGAGAGCCAGCAGGCGGCCACGGCTGCGCCGGATTTGGAGCCCTCGAGGATGTAGGGGCCCAGCGAGGTGGGCGGGTGGTGATGATGCGTCTGGACGTCTTCGCGCGTGGCGTCCGAAATGTAAGGGACTTCTTCGGACAGGAACTGCCGCACAAGATCGTTCTTGAACGCCACAACACCGCACGGATAGGGAACGTAGCCGAGTTTGTGCGGGTCCACGGTGATGGATTCGGCTTGTGGAAAGGCGTGGAAGGAGGACTTCACGTCCTGGTAGCCCCAGCGCACATGGAGGGTCTTTTCGTAGCGGCCGCGGGAGATGGTGAGTTTGCGCGAAACAAAATCATTGACATCTGTTTTCGCGGCGTCATCGCCGGTGAACAGGGAGCGGAGATAGCCTCCCCACGCGGCATCGATATGGAGCCAGAAACTCTGCCCCCTCTCGCGCTCGAACTGCTCGCGGAGCTCCACGATGCGGTGAACGGGGTCGACGGCGCCCTCTTCGGTGGTGCCCGCCACGGCGATGACACCGAGGGGAAACATCCCGTTGTCGAGAGCGCCGGTGATCTTGTTCTCGAGATCGCGGCAGTCGGCGCGGAACATGGGGTCCACGTCGACGAGGATCACGTTCTCGCGTCCGATGCCCAGAAGGTCGGCGATTTTGCCGAGGCTGTAGTGGCGCGTTCCGGCGACGAACAAGGCTGGCGGATGCGAGTCATAGCAGGCGCGCGTGCCGTGATGGGACATGCTGTACCTGCTGCCTGCGAGGAGCGCGCCGGCTTTCTTGAAGCCTTCCGGGCGGTTGAGCCCGTAATGATGCCGCACTGCGTCAATGAAGCGCGAATAAAGGTAAATGGCCTGATTGGGCTTGATTCCCAGGCAGGCGGATTCCTCGAGCAAGTCTATCGCATGCCTCTCCTCCGCCGCGCCGTCCGGCAGACGCAGCGTGAGCGGAATCCCCTCGCGCTTTACGATGTCGCGCACAGCCAGCGGAAAGTAACGAATATTGCGCGCGAGCCAAAGGGCTTCGAGATTCGCGATGGTGCCTCCCGAGGTGACGTGCGCCCATCCGAACTCTGTTTTTGCGCCGGAAGGGCCGACGTTTCGCGGAGGAGGGTGGTAGCCGAGCATGCGCAGAATGTCCGCGCCCACGTCGAGTTCCCATTGCGCGGTCACCGGAGCGGCTTCGGGGGTGACATTGTTGGGGTTGTAAAGCATCCCCGCGAAGTAGCCGAGAATGCTGGGCAGCGTCTGATCGGCGATCATGTGCGCGATGTAGCGCGGGCTGTAGAACGGAAAGTGCCGCCGGAATCCGGCGAGCATTTCGGTGATCTGTTGGAAAAGGTTATCGTTCCAGGCTGTCGATTCGCGGCGCAGGCTCTGCGGGATGAGGATTTCGTCGGAGGGGAAGTAATTCCGGCGCCAATGGAAGTAGTCCTGCAGGATGTAGAGGACCATCTTCTCTTCCCAATCGGCGTTCTCGGCCTTGGGTCCAAGAAACCAGGCGGCCAATTGCCTGGTGCGTTCCCGGTCTTCGTGATGTTGTTCTGACACCTGGTTTCAGCATAGCGCCGGGGAAGCGGGAGGGCGGATTAGCGGATGGACTCCTCCGGCATTTCCATGCGCAGGACGGGATTCTCGGGCATCCTGTCCGCCGCGGAGCCGGTTTCGGTGAGCAACTTCGAGAGTTCAGACTTCATCTGCGCAAGCATTTCGGCGGCGTCGTCGTCGTCAATGAGATTTTTCGTTTCGCGCGGATCTTCCTTCAGGTGGTACAACTCCGCCTTCGAAGTGTCGGCGTGCCCGTCTCCGTTCGGGTAATGAATATATTTCCAATCCGCGGTGCGGACGCCGCGCACGTTCGGCGTGTAAGGGAATTCCTTTTCGAAGTTGTATTCGTAGAGGAACGACTTGCGCCACTCGGCGCGTTCCTCTCCGGGAAGGCGGGCCCAACTGCGCCCCTGCGCCCTGGGCAATTCCGTGCCGCAGATATCCATAATGGCCGGCGCCAAGTCGATGTTCAGCACCATTTCCTGACGGACTTCCGGCGTTTCGATCAGTTCCGGATAGCGCACCAGCATTGGGATGCGGATGGACTCCTCCCACATGGCGCGCTTGTCGATGGAGCCATGCTCGCCGAGTAGGAATCCGTTGTCGGAGGTGAACACGAGGAGCGTGTTGTCCAACTCGCCACTCGCGCGCAAGGCTTCGTAGACCTGCCCGACGCTGTCATCCACGGAAAGGATGGTTTCGTGGTAGGCGCGGATGAATCTACCGAAGTCCCTGGTTCCGTATAGGGGGCCGTCGATGCCGTGCCAGGTCTTGAGCCGCTCGCGCACCCAGGCAGGTTTGCCGTCGAGCGTGCTGTAGGCGGTGGCGGGCTTCCTGACGTCGAGATTGTCGTACGTGTGCTCGTACTTCGGTTCGGGAATCCACAGGCCGTGGGGCGCCTTGTGCCCGAGGATCATGAGGAAGGGGGCATCGTGGCGTTTGCGAATCCAATCCACCGCAAGATCCGTGACGCGATGAGTGTAGTAGCCCTTCAAGACCTGGCGCCTGCCGTTGATGTTGAACTCGGTGTCGTAGTATTTGCCTTGGCCCTTGTGGCTTGCCCAGTAATCAAAGCCCGGTCGCGCCTCATCACTTTGCTCGCCCATGTGCCACTTGCCAATGTAGGCAGTCTCGTAGCCCACCCGGTCCAGTTCCCGATGGTAGCTTGGCAACTCGGAGGGGTAGTCCGTGAAGTTGTTCCATACCCCGTGCGAGTGCGCATAGAGGCCGCTCAGAAAACCGGCGCGGCTGGGTGAGCAGAGGGACGTTGTGACGAAGGCGTTGGCGAAGCGGACGCCTTCACCGGCAATCCGGTCTAGGTTGGGGGTTTTCAGAAACGGATGACCCGCGCAACTCATGCAATCCCAGCGCTGATCGTCGGTGAGGATGGCCACCACGTTTGGCCGGCGGTCTTTTTTGCGGCAGGAGAAGGTAGCGGCGGCAGCGGAGGCGAGAAAGGAACGGCGGGAAAGCCCCATGGCCCTCATTCTACTTGGATGGGCCCTCGTACGAAGACCCCGTGTGTTCTAAGCAATTCGTCTGAGCGTTGATGGAATGGCCGCATGGCATACTGAGGCCAGTGTGATCGACGCCGCCCTACGTTTAGGAATAGCTCTAGCCGCCGGCGCGATAGTGCGCATGGCCCAGGTGTTCGGCGTGCCGTGGTTGCTGGCGCTGCCTCTGCTCGGCGTGGCGGGCGGCTTTCTCAGTTACCGGTTGCAGGCCTCGCGTATCTTCGTAGTGCTGGCGATTTCCGCGGGACACTTCTGCGTGTACATGGTTACGCGCCACCCGGATGCGGCGGCAGCCTCGGCGGACAACCCCTCGATGTGGCTGCTGCTCGGAAATGCGTTCCAGCTTTTCCTGCCGTTTCTCTTTCCGCCCCTAGGTTCAATGATCGCTTTGCAGAAGGAGAAGCGGGAGGCGAAGCAAAAGGCCGAGGCGGAGGAGATCACGGAGGAAAGCCTGCTCCTGGAAGCCACGCCGCCTGCGGCGCCTGTTTCGGGGTTCACCCATGATCTGGACAACCTCGACCTGGAGGAACCGCATACGGAAAATCAGCGATAGCGACGCCTGGGCTAGGCTAGCCGGCGATGCCGGAGATATCGATGAGGTAGATCTGGCGGCCACCATGATGCGGTGAGTCGATGGTAACCAGGCGGCCATTCGGGCTGAAGCGGGGATGATTGTCACATCGCCACTCTCCGGCGTACTCCTTCGGCGACAGGAAATGGCCGAGCGGCGCCTTGCGGCCGGTAGTTGTATCGAACAGATAGGGATGCTGGAGGCGGTTGCGGTCGGGATAGGTGTCGTTCAGCACCCAGCGCTTGCCCGGCAGATAGGTATTGTGGCCGTTCTCTGTCATGACTTCGGGGCCCATCACATCAACGCGCTCCGTCTTGTCTTCGTACAGGTAGAACTTGTCACCGTGGGAGGGATGCCGGGCCCAGGCCATGATGTGCTTCGGGTCGCGCCAGATGAAGTGGGAGGTGTAACCGTAGGGATCCACCACGTAGAGGTCCGTACCATCAGGCTTCGCGGTGAACATGCGCGTGTTGCCGTATTCGGGATGGGAGTCGACGGTGCGGCGGTGGAGGAAGATGAAGCGTGATCCGTCGGGTGACGCCAGCAGGTGATTGAAGCGGTGTTTGTATCCGGTCCAATCACCGATCTTGTAAGGCACTTTTGCCACCTGCGCGTAGGAGAGGATGAGCTTGCGCCTGCCGGTTTCGAGATCCATCCACCAGATGCCTGTTTGTTCAGGGGCCAGGGTGTTCTTGTATCTGTCGGGCACGCCCACATAGCCGTAGCCGGGGCGCGTGTCGGCGAGGCGGCTGAAGTCGGTGGCCACCGCCCATTTGGCGTCGGGGCTCAGCGCGTAGACAGGGCCCGGGAGCGTGCGTGATTTTCCGGTGCGCACGTTGAGGATGCGCGAGATGTAATGATCGCCTTCGCGGTCATTGTAGATGACCTCGCCCGATGATCCGGGCAGCCATTGCAGCATGCAGCCCTGCTGCCAGCACCAGGCTTTGGCGCGGGCGATTTCGCGCCAGCGGTCGCCGTCCTGAAGATCGATGACGCCGAGGCGAATCTCGTCGTCAGGACGCGGCGAACGGTGTTCGAAGTCCACCTCCATGCCGAGCACGTAGCGCGAGGTGGGGTCGAACTGGAGTTTGTCATAATAGCCGAACCAGTGGAACTTCGGGCCTCTGGTAATGGCGCGGACGGGGACCAGTTTCTCCCCGGGAGCGAGCAGCGAAGCGAGCAGTGCCCGGCGTGTCGGCATCATGACCAGAGGTTCGCCCACCGATGCCCGCCATTATATAGGAGCGGAACAGAGGCGCGGGCGCAGGCGGCGCTACCCTACAATTGGATTATGCCAGCAGATCGCATTGTCATTGCCGGACGGGAGTTCCGTTCGCGCCTGTTCGTAGGCACGGGAAAATACCGCAGCAACCAGGAAATGGCGCGCTGCCACGAGGCCTCGGGAGCAGAAGTGGTGACGGTGGCCGTGCGCCGCGTCAATGTCACGGACCGCTCGAAGGAGTCGCTGCTCGATCACATCGACCCGAAGAAATATTTTCTGTTGCCGAACACGGCCGGCTGCTACACGGCGTTGGAGGCGATTCGGACGGCGCGGCTCGCGCGCGAGGTGGGCTTATCGGATTGGGTGAAGCTGGAGGTCATTGGAGACGAGCGCACGCTGTTTCCCGATAACGAAGGCTTGCTCGAGGCGACGCGCGTGCTGGTGAAGGAAGGCTTCACGGTATTGCCTTATACAAACGACGACCTGGTGAACGCACGCAAGCTGATTGATGCGGGAGCGGCGGCGGTGATGCCGCTGGCGGCGCCCATCGGATCGGGTTTAGGCATTCAGAACGAAAACAATCTACGGATCATTCGGGAGATGATTACCAGCGTGCCGCTGATTGTCGACGCCGGCGTGGGGACAGCCTCCGATGTGGCGCGGGCGATGGAGCTGGGGTTCGATGGGGTGCTGCTCAACACGGCCATCGCCGCGGCCGAGGACGCCGTGGCCATGGCGGAGGCGATGAAGTTGGGGGTGCAGGCGGGACGGTTGGCGTGCCTGGCGGGGCGCATGCCGAAGAAGATGTACGCCACGGCCAGCAGTCCGCTCGAAGGCGTCGTGCGGTAAGCGCTATTGAAAAATTTCGTTGCGGTCGGCTTCTTCGAGAAACGGGGATTGCAGCCGCACGAGGGCGCCGTTGGCGGTGAAGAGTAAGTCTCCGCGGCCGAGGAGATTCTCGGCGCCGTTCTGATCGAGAATGATGCGGGATTCGAGGGAATCCGTAACGCGCAGCGCCACGCGGCAGGGGAGGTTCGCCTTGAGGATGCCGCTGACCACCTGGCGGCTGGGGCGCTGGGTGGCGAGAACAAGGTGGATGCCGGCGGCGCGGGCCTTTTGGCCAAGGCGGTTGACGGCGCTTTCGATCTGGTCCCGTAGTTTTCTGTTGCCGAGCAGGAGGTCTGCAAACTCGTCGCAAACGCAGACGATGCGCGGGAGCCATTCCACGGTTTTCTGGTGGTAATCGGAAAGATCATCGGCGCGCGCCTGCTCGAACAGCGAATAGCGGCGTTCCATTTCCCGCACCATCTCCTCGAGGACGGGAACGACGGAGTCCTGGGGCGGACAGAGGAACGCGCCGGGGCTCCACAAGAACGGCGACTGCCTCAGTTCGGGAAACGCGTTTCGTTTGGGATCGATGAGGACGAGGCGCAGCGTATCCGGGGTATTGGTGATGAGGAGGCTCGCCAGAGCAACGCGCAGCCATTCGGTTTTGCCGCTCCCGGCGACGCCCGCCACCAGGACATGGGTTTGTTCGGGTGTGGAGAAATCGGCGAAGACCGGGGCGCCGTTGAGGTCGATGCCGGCCAGGGCGCGCGAACTGCCGGCGTCGCGGGCGGATTCGGGGAGCGAGGGGCGGACGTGCCCGAAGGGGACAAACTCCCGCGAAGGACGCTGGACATCGACGGCAATGCGGCCTTCCACCGCGTGAATGAGGGGTGCGCGGCCCAGATGCAGGCGAACTTGCAGATTCAGGCCCTGCTTCATCACCTTGCCCGCGGTGACACGACGGGCCGGCTCGACAAAGTAGCGGGCGAACGCCGGGCCGACGACTGGTTCGTCGAGGACGCGCACGTCAGCCCCGAACTCGTGAAATGCCTCGGCCAGGCGGCGTCCCAGGGCGATCTCCTCGGGGCCCGCGGGCCGCGGCCATAACAGGGAGGCGTCCACGTGAGGTTCGGGAACCGCCGCGCCGGGAATGACGCCCGCAAGGGCTCCGATGAGGTGAATGAGCCGCGGCCGGACACTGGCGGCCAATTCCGGCGAAATCATGGTTTCTTCGATTTCGCCGGCGGCTCCGAAGCGGACGAGCGCCACCGCGGGTTTTTCGATGTCTTTGAGGCTCGAGGCGAGCATCTCGGCGTAGAGGCATGCCTGAAACAGGTCGGCTTCCGCATGGCCGGAGCCCAGTTTCAGCTCGACTACGCACCACTTCCCCGCGGAGGCGCGGATGAGCTGGTCGGCGCGGCCCTTGACTACGACGGGAGCTTTCCAGCCCTGCTCGTGGAAGCGCGCGGAAAGTTCCACTTCCGCCTGGAAGAGGCTCGTGTTCCCAACCCAGATTTCGCGCAGCGGATCGTACTCGATGGCTTTGGCCTCGCGCGCGGTTTCCACCAGTTGAGCGAACCAGGCGGCATAGGCTTGTACAGCCTTCCACAGTCCCAGCACCTCCCCGCCGGCGCTCTGCAAGAGGCCTTGCCGCAGGGACAGTTCGTAGCCGAGCGCGAGGTTGTACAATTCGCGCGCCAGGCCCGCGGTGGTTCCGTTGGCAAGCGTGCGTTCCCAATGCGCGGGATGGCCGGGATCGAGAAGACTCGATGCGGCATGATGAAAAAGCCTGCCCAGGATCGCGCCGCATGGCCCCGCCGGCTGCTGCCTGTCCTGGGCGCGGTAGATGGCCTGACGCGCCTGGCTGACGGTGAGCACCACCGGCTCAGGCATAAGCAACACGATCCGCAGCAGGCGCCGCCACGATGTGATAGAGGACAGGAGGCGGGCCGGCCAGTAGCCCCACCTGCCGCGGATTCGTACGCGCATAGTTTTCCACCTGGTCCAGCGTCCAGCCTAACTTGTTTGCCGCCTCCCGTGCGGCGATGATCTTGGTTTCCTGCAACAATTCGACAAGCGCGTCGCCTTCGGCGGGAGTGGAGCCGGCCACGAAGGAATCGAGCATCTCGCGAAGGCCGCCGGGGAGGTTTGCGGCGAGCCATTCGCGGACGTGTTTGGCTTCCACAGGCTCGCCGCGCAGGCTGAGATCACCGGAGGTTGCCTCGGAGAGAATGCGCTTCATGGCGTCGATAGCGGCCACGATTTCGGGCTGTGGACGGACGATCCTCGCGCCCTTGTGCTGGAGGTCCTTCAGGAGCTGATTGGTGATGCGGGCCTTCGAGGAGATGGGCAGGCGCGGATCGCGCACAAGGCAAAGGCGCTTCAGGGCGACCTCATCGAGCGAACGCGCGAGCCTGCGCAGGCGCGCGGCAAGGCTGTTCATGTTGCGTTGATTGCAGAGAGCCAGCAGGACCGGGCCCAGGGGAGAAGCGGCCTCGAAATCGATGTGCTTTCCGGCGGCGGCCGTGATGCGATAGCCGGCAAGGCCGGCGATTTCGCCCAGGGCGCGCGCCAGCACCTCATCGCTTTGGGAAGGGTCCGCGGCCGCTTCGGAGGCGTCCCAATACTGCTCGAAGCGCTTGCCGCAGAACTCATCGAACGGACCGGAGTCCGGTTCCGGCAGACCGCGCCAGGCGGCAAAGAGATGGCGCGCTTCGTGAATGAGCTTGCGCGCCGTGCAGCGCCCGTGATTGGCGGCGAAAATCCGCTGCAGGTCCTCGGGGTTGAGCGGCGTGACTCCGCCGCGTGTGCGATAGGGAATCAACTCCTCAACCGCCGCCAGACGCGCTTCCACCAGCTTCAGGCCTTGCGGCAAATCGAGGGGTTTGAGGTCCGCAACGGACTTGGTGATGCGGCGATAATCCGATGCCATCGACTGCCGCTCGAGATCGGGAAGGAACGTGCCGAGGATGGAGAGGATCACCAGCGTGTTGCGGGTCTCATCCACGAGCGTCGCTCCCATTTTCGCGAACGGGCCGTAGCTGTTGGCGGACGCCGACAGGCTGAGGGCTTCCAACTGGTCAAAGCACAACACGACGGGTTCGGGATCGCAGATGCGGATCATCGCGAGGACGAATTGGCGGGCGGCGGTCTCCCCGGAGTCCTCATCGAGGCTTTCCGTGATCTGGCCGGAGAGCTTCATTTCCGTCAGATCCGCTTCCGGAAGACTTTCGCCCTTGAACCAGGCGCGGCAGAGGCGGCGGTGGCGGCCCGCGGCGTAGTGCTCGCAGACGCGTATCAGGTCGAGAGTAACGTCCGGGATGGCGGCTTCATCG
>JADLBG010000835.1 GCA_020847895.1 Bryobacterales bacterium | reverse complement strand
ATCCGCCGCTCCACATGGTTTGGGCAAACCCGGATTGGCAAGCGCTGTATTCCAGGCCGCGCTTTCAGAATCTACTGCGTAAAATGGGATTCCCTTCGGTCGAGAAGGCCGCCGCGTGGACTCGATTAAAGTAAGATGCCCCACTGGTCCGGTGAGCGCGCGAAGCGGGTGCGACCCGAGCTTATCCACATCTACCTCGGCCGGCGCCGTCTCATTCGGATCTGTACGCCTACTCCGATGGTCCATCCCCCGATGGGGCCGCTGTCGCCGGCGGGCTTGATCGGAACACCGATTTCCACGCTCTTACGCCCGCCCTTCGGGGTGTAAGACACCCCGGTACCCGCCGAACTACACCCTCGCCAAGGAAGCCCGCGACCAGGGCGGAGCCGTCACCTACGCGCATCCCTGTTAGCGATCTTCAGGAATCGTGTTTCTTTTAACAGCGGCCGGGGGATTGGAGGCGACAGATCGGAGTTTGAGCCGCAGGTGTTGGAGGTAGGATTCCGAGAGAGGTTGCTGAAGGAGTTCATCGATAACTGGCTGGAAATAAGCGAGCGAGCGAATGCGTGATAGTGGAGGCATGTGGGGCGGGCGCATGAGCCTGCGCAGTGAAGCGAGGAGGAAGGCTGCCTCGATTACCGGCAATGGGATTTGCTGCTCGCGGAGTTTCTGGTGAGAGCTTGGGGAAGTGTTGAATCGGAGCGGCGTATCGGGCAAGTCGAGGGTAGTGCTTGAGGCGGTCGCCACGCTATCGAAGAACATCTCCCATCCCCTTGGGAGCAGCTAGTCCGGACAACGGGCGGTGTACTGCGGCTGCCTCAGCAGGAACAAGATGGCCACGAATGCTGAAAGAAGCAGGAAGACTCCGGCTGCCCCCACCGCGCGCACTACAAGGTTTGCGGCGCCAACTTTCAGAAACGTTGCCGCCAACCCGGTGATCGTGC
Organism: Bryobacterales bacterium; assembly: GCA_020847895.1. Lineage (GTDB taxonomy): Bacteria > Acidobacteriota > Terriglobia > Bryobacterales > Bryobacteraceae > CADEFT01. Next base: position 16,913 of record JADLBG010000835.1, on the reverse strand, counting down.
CGCCATTCTGGGTGATGCACTCGTCGAGCTTCTCTTTCCGGTCACCGCCAACAAGGACGTTGACTTCCCCGAGACAGAGAGCTTCATGTGACTGCTGGTTAACGCCATGGAAAACGAAACCACGCTCGATCAGAAATGGATCAGAGAAGAGATTGAGGCGCTGCGCGGAATGACAACCGGCAACTCAAGGCAAAGTACCGCGAGGTCTTCGGCGAGGAGTCGCGGTCCAATCACACGCAGTTCCTATTCCGGCGCATTACCTCTGGCGCATCCAAGCGAATGCGTGGGGCGGACTCTCCGAGCGTGCGCGCCGCCGTACGCTGGGGATCGCGGATGACCCGGATCTGCGAATCCGGGCTCCGCAGAACTTCCTCCGGGAGCCTGTTGATGAAAATCGGACGATGGAAGCGTGGCTGCGGCCGTCTCTCGATCCGCGGCTTCCCCTTCCCGGCACGCCGCTGATCCGGCGCTGCCAGGGCAAGGACATCATTGTTCACGCGCGTGCAGACGGCGGCTTCGAGTGCGATGGCAGGATTTATACACCGCTCAGTCGAGCCGTCACGGAGGAAAAGGGCACGCGCTGGAATGGGTTCGCCTTTTTTGACCTCGGTCACAAGCCTGGAGTGAAGCATGACGACGCGGCTAACGGGAATGGGCTCCTTGTGTTTCCCCACACAGTATATTCCTATCATCGCCAATGCCAGGCGGCCCTGAACGCGGCACAGCGCAGTAGAAGCGCGAAGGGCATGTCCCGCGCCCCAGTACAAGGAACATTGCAATGTTCACGTCTCGGGCGGGCTCCGTTTTGCGCGGGTTTCTTAAAGCAGCGCCGTGTAAACAGGCTCAGCCCGGTGATCTGGTAATCTGTGCGCATGGTTAACGTCTCGACATCCTGCCTTCTGCCGGTCTTTGTGCTTGCGGCGCTTTGCGCACGTGGGGCCGATCCGGCGGTGGATTGGGACAAGGTGAAGGCCGAGACTCTCCACCACTATCAATCGATTGTACGCATCAACAGCAGCAATCCGCCCGGTAACGAGACATTGGTGGTGAATTATCTGAAGGACGTTCTGGAGCGGGAAGGCATTTCGTATCAGGTTTTCGCGCTCGAGCCGGCGCGGGCGAACCTGGTGGCGCGATTGAAAGGAAACGGGCGCAAGAGGCCGATCCTGATCCTCGGGCATACGGACACGGTTGGGGTGCAGCGCGAGAAGTGGCCCGTGGATCCGTTCGGCGCCATTCGAAAGGACGGCTACATCTGGGGCCGGGGGACGACGGATAACAAGGATTGCGTGGCGGCGGGTTTGATGCTGATGCTGGAACTGAAGCGGCTCCATGTTCCGCTGGACCGGGATGTCATATACCTGGCCGAGGCGGCCGAGGAGAGCGCGGCGGTTCCCGCGGGCATCGATTTTCTGGTGAAGGAGCACTGGGCGGACATCGAGGCCGAATATGCGCTGGCGGAAGGGGGTTTCGTGCATTCGGAGGGAGGGCGAGTGCGGTTCGTGGAGGTTGCCGCCACGGAGAAGGCGGCGCGCCGGGCGAGGCTCGTCGCCATGGGCACGTCCGGCCATGGGTCGAGACCGAGGCGGGACAATGCGATCGCGCACCTCTCGACCGCCGTCGGCAAGGTGGCGGCCTGGGAACCGCCGATGCGGCTGAACGACATCACGCGGACCTTTTTCGAACGGCTCTCGACGATCAGCCCGCCGGAGGAAGCGGCACGGTACAACGGACTGCTCGATCCGCAAAAATCCGCGGCGATTCAGAATTATTTCGCCGAGCACGACCTGGGAAAGTATTCGATTCTGCGTACGTCGATTTCGCCGACGATGATCAGCGGCGGCTTCCGCCAGAACGTGATTCCCTCGCAGGCCGAAGCCATGCTGGACATCCGGGCCTTGCCGGATGAAGACATGACTGCGTTTTTCGCCCAGATGGAGCGGGTGATCGGCGACTCGGCGGTGCGGATTGTGCCCATGGCTCCCACGAGGCCTTCGGCTCCGCCAAGCCGGCTGGACACGGACATGTTCCGCGCGCTCGAGGCGGCGCAGCGCCGGCTGTACCCTGGGGCGATCACGATTCCGGGCATGGTGACGGGGGCAACGGATCTTGCGCAGTTGCGGGCGAAGGGAGTGCAGGCTTACGGCATCGGGCCGCAATTTGACGAAGCGGAGTTCGCCGAGCACGGGTGGCACAGCGACGTGGAACGGCTGAGCGAGGAGTCGCTGTATGGACTGGTGCGGTTCCTGTGGTATACGGTGTTGGAAGTGGCCGCGAGCAGGTAGGTCAGCGGCTGGGATGGCGGCTGATCCAATTCGAGTACAGGCTACGCAACTGCTCCGGATGCGGGGCGGGCAGGAGGACGAGGCGGGCGCGGACCTGATCCGTCACCCCCTTCTTCAAGTCGCGGCCGAACAGAGAAAGGTACGTGGAGTGATGCGAGTCTGACTCTTCGGGGGTGGCGATGGCGAAACAATCGTGAGCGGGCGCCATGATGAGGACGGTCAGTCCCGTGCCGGGATCGGTGCGAACGGCAACGGGAAGCTCGAAGTCCGGCATTCTGGCCCATTCGACGGGATTTGGAGGGAACTTCCAGCGTCCGTCGTAGATCAGCTTCAACGCTTGAGGATCGCGGGGGAACATCTGCCACTGTCCGTTGGCCCGTTCGGCAGCCATCAGTTGTCCGCCTTTCACCAGCACCTTCGCGCTGCGGAAAGAGGGGCCGAAGTAGGAAGCAAGAAAAGTCTCAAAGCCGAGCAGATCTTCGGAGGCGGTAACCTTTAGGGTCAGGTCGAGGGTATTGGCCGCGGCCCAGCGGTAGGATGCGGTCATTGTGAAGGGCCGCTCTTCCGCCGCGGGCCAAACGACGGTTACCGAGCCATCGGCTTCCGCCCCGGCCTCGCTCGGGACGTGCCACATGCCTGTTCCGTAACGCCGGCCGTTGCCGAAGACGCGATAGATGCCGAACAGCCCCATGCTTGTGGCGAGGGAGGTTCCGGTGGGCGAGTGCGTTGCGGGAATGAGGCCGATGGAGCGGCCTTCGTTCCGGAAAGTCCCTTTGAGGACGCCGGTATCGAAGCCGAAGCTTCCGTCCGCGGAGGGTTGGAAGCGAAGTATCGCGCCGTTGCCGGGGCGATGAACCAGCACTCCCGCGGAGGCGAGAACGAGGGATCGCCGTGAGATACGAAGCTGTGTGACTCGAGCGGATGATTTGTGGGAGGCCATATCTCTACCGCAGCGCCCGCGGTTGCCCGCCGCTGAGTTTGCTGCGCAGGGCGGCGTCCATGAAGGCGAAGATTTCGAGGCTTTCCTCGACCGGGACCGGGACGACTCCCGTTTGGAAGAATCTGACGATCTCGACCACCATGTCGCGATAGCCGAGGGGCGCTTTCGGATCGCTCTGGAGCGCATCTTTTTCGCGAAAGACGACGGCTCCGTAGGGCCCGTAGGGCCGCGCGGCCCGGACGGTCCCGATACGCCCATCTTTCCAGCGGCCGGTGATTACATCGGCGCCTTCGGTGTAGGTCCGCGTGACCTCGACGCAGCCGGTCCCCATCAACGCGTACAGCATTTCAATGGGGTGGATGGCGTACCAGGAGAGATCGAGATGGTGGTGGGGTTCGAAAGGACCCGGCCCCCAGGTGATGACGCCGGTGATCCCACTCACTTTCAGACTGGTGATCATGCCGGTGAAGCGAAGGCTCGAACCGGTCCACCATTTAACGCCGGACTCGTTCGCAAGCCGCGCAATCTCTCGAGCGTCTTCGAGCGTGGACGCCAGTGGTTTGTCGATCCATACGGGTTTGCGGCAGGTGAAAATCCGGCGGGCTTCCTTGAGATGAGGGCGCCCATCGACGCTGGTCAGCAGGATTCCGTCCACTTTGGGGCAAAGATCCTCAATTTCAGGCACGATTTCGACGCCCCATTTCGAGCGCAACTCCCCGGTATACTGCTCGATGTACTTCGCGCTGGCGGCGTTGTCGGGCATGCCGCCTTTGTAGGCAGCGACAATCCGCGCTCCCGGGACGTGACCAGAGGAGGAGGAATCATTCAACAGTTTGGCGAATGCCGTGACGTGGGAGGTGTCGGTACCCACGAGGCCAAGGCGCAGGTCGGCTGCCGCTGCAAGCGAGCTGAGAACCAGAAGCGGGAAGCAAATGTGTCTCATTGCAATGGCAACCTCACGGGGCTCCCGGTAAGCCGGGATTGTTCACTAGCCAGGCAGATTTCGTGGGTTTTCACCGAGTCGGCGACATTGCAGTGCGACTCCTTGCCGCTGATGATGCAATCAATGAAGTGGTCGATCTGGGCGTTGAAGGGGTGGTGAGTGACGGCTCCGCTGTCGGGCAGAATGCTGGGGATGACCGCCCATCCCGTCTGGCCCGGCCAGCGCGAGGTAAAGAGACGATTGTCGCGAATGGTGCCGCCGTTCCCCATGAGGACGATGGGGAACGTGTAGGGCCCGACGCACTCGATGGAAGTGGCGACCTTGCCCATTGTCCCGTCTTCGAACCGGACGAGCGTAACACTGTTGGGCTCATACTCGTAGCCGAGCGGGTTGCCTTCGCTGAAATTGGCAAGGCCAAAGACCTCGACGGCCTCCTTACCGACAAACCAGCGCAGAGCATCGGCGGCGTGGCAGCCACCCGTGAGCAGCGCCGTGCCGCCATATTCGCGCTTACTGACCCACGAATAGAGGGAAAGGCCGCGGGTGATGCCGTGGAGATAATCGACTTCGGCGTGAAAGAGCTTTCCGATGAGGCCGTCGGCAAGCATTGCCCGGATCATCTCGAACATCGGGTTCCAGCGAAGGACAAAGCTGACGACGGTCCGCACGTCATGCTCGCGCACGGCGGCGTCGAGTTTCTTCAGTCCGGGAAGATCCAGGGCGATGGGCTTTTCGACGATCATGTGCTTGCCCGCCTGCGCGCAGGCGACACCTTGCTCGACGTGCAGATGATGCGGCGTGCAGATGGAGACGGCGTCGATGCCGTCTGATTTCAGGAGGGCATCGAGGGAGGTGTAGGGTTGGCAATTCTCCAGGTCGAATTGCCGGGCCTTGGCGGAAGCCTTGGCGGCGTCGCGGCTGAGAATGGCGCGGATCTCGACCAGAGGGTTGCGCCGGTAAGCCGCGATGTGACCGCTGGAGACATCTCCGGTGCCTAGAATGGCGATTCCGAGCTTTCTATCCATGCAACTCTCCTTTTATGAGCGTTTCTTCCTGTTATAGTCAACGTTCGTACAACATCGCGGACGTTCCGCCGTCGATGGCGATGGACTGGCCTGTAATGGCGGAGGCGGCGTCGCTCAGAAAGAAGCTGACGAGTTCACCCACCTGGCGGGCGGTGGGGAGATTTGCAAGCAGTTGTTTTCTGAGGGTATAGGTGTCGAGCCAGGCGTCGACGTCGGCTGCAAAGCGGCGGATGAGTTCGCGATTTTGCGGGCTGGGCACGAGACCGGGGTGGATGCAGTTGACTCGAATGCCGCGCGGGCCGCAGTCGACTGCCAGGGCGCGGGTCAAGGAGTCGATTGCGCCCTTGGTTGCCGCGTACACAGTGTAACCGGCCAGTGTGGCCAAAGCGTGAACGGAGCCAATGTTGACGATGGCTCCGCCTGAGCGGGGAATGGCGCGCACGGCGGCGCGGCTGAAGCGGTACGGCGCATCCACATTGACGCTGAAGATGCGGCGGTACTCCTCATCGGAGACATCGGAGATGTCCTTGACCATGCCGATGCCGGCGTTGTTGACGAGGGCGTGCAGGCCGCCGAAGGTCGAGTGAGCAAACGATACGGCTTCCTCGGCGGCTCCGGGGGTGGTAACGTCGGCTTCGAAAAATGCCGTGGAGAGTCCTTGGCGGGTGAGATGCCCGGAGAGCGTGCGGCCGGTGTCGAGATCGAGGTCGACGATAACGACGTTCCAGCCCGCTTCGGCCAAGACGGCGGAAACGCCGCCGCCAATCCCCTCGCCGGATCCGCCGGTTACAATGACCGTCTTCGCGGCAGATGCGCCGCCGGCCTTTGTCACTCGCGGCCACCTTCCCAACTTTTGTACATGCGGTCGATTTCCTCGCGGCGTTTCACCCCGTGCCAGACGGCGACGCGCCACCGGAAGCGAATCTCCTGGCCTTTGGCGAGGCGGATGTCTTCACGGAAGGTGGGCGCGGCGCTCATGTATCCAAACTTGTCGTTCATGACGAAGAACGGAGAGGGGTGGCGCGGATTGGCGCGGTGATCAAAGAACGCGATGCCGGCCACTCCGCCGCCGAGCTTTCCGGAATAGGCACACCACCTGGCGGGTTCGCCGTTGGCTTGCCGGATGGTGGACGTGCCGTTGGAGTTGAGCACCTCGCCCAGGTCCATGCTTTCGGCCACGCGCAGGCCGAGCCCGTTATAGACATGCCCGCCGGTTCCAAGGAGAACGCCGTCCGGCGCCCGCAGGGTGGAATCCCAATCGAGCAGGGTGACGTCGGGCGGCTGTTTGGGAGCTGTAATGGTCCGCGACTCGACGAGGAGCAGGCGGCCTTCGGCATTCCAGTTGATGAGTGAGGTGAGCGTGGTCTTCGACCGCTTTCCGAAGCTGACGTGAACCAGGCTGCCATGGCGCGCCGGGTTTGTCTCGCCCCAGAAGTCGATGCCGTCTACCGCGGACCAGGCCAGCATGAGGCCGCGATGATGGATGTGATCGGGCGGTCCGTCCTGGGTGACGGGCGTGCCGTCGGGCGCGTAGAGCGGATGGACGTAGGGCTTCGGGCGGTCCGGGGAATAGCGGTAGGTAAACAGCGGCCGCGCGCCGGAGAGGAAACGCACCGGAGAGCCTGCATCGTCCGTTTCGGCGGATTTGGCGGGGAGAGCGGAGGCGGCGGCAGCCGCCCCCATGAACAGATACGAACGACGGCTCAGCATAGACAGCGCTCAGAATGCCAAACGTAACCCGAAACGGAACTGCCGTTCAGACTGTGTTGCCAGGTTGGGGAGCGTACTCGTAATGGATGAGTAGTTGTTGAGCGCCCTGATGCTTCCGTCGGGATTGAGCGACATGGAAGCGACGTTGGCGCCGGGGTTGGAGAACTTCGGCGTGTTGGAGATATTGAAGCACTCGGCTTTGAACTCGAGATTGAAGCGTTCGCCGAATTTGAAGCCGCGGAAGAGGCTCATGTCAAGGTTCACGATGCCGGGCCCGAACAGGATATTGCGGCCGGTGGAGCCGTAACGCACACCGGTAGGCTGGCGGAAGGCGAGAGGATCGAACCACGAGGTGTTCGCGCCGATCTGGCCCGGGATGGCGATGGTGTCCTTGACCTGGTCGGCTGTCTGGCTGTTGCCGGGCGCGTTCAGTTCCGTGCCGCTGGCCGAGATGGTAAAAGGGGTGCCGGTATAGGCGGAAAACACGCCGTTGGTTTGCCATTCACGAAGCAAATAGCTAAGGAAGCCGGTGTTGGCGAGCGATTTTCGGGGGCCGAACGGCAATTCGTAAACGTAACCGAGGGTGAACATCTGCGCACGGTTGTAGCCGGCGAGGGCTCGATTGCGGCGCATCACCGAATCTGAGTTCCACATGGGGGCTCCGGTCCAGCCGTCGTCATCGGTCCAGTTGATTGCCTTTGAGAAGGTGTAGGCGCCTTTCAGCAGGAATCCTTTGCTGAACTGGCGGTTGAGGGCAAGCTGGAGGCCATGGTAGTTTCCGTTGACTACGCCGTCCCACATGAGCATCGCGATCCGGCGATTCTGCGTGGCGGCCAGGGGCCGGCCCGCGGGCCCGCCTCCGGGAGGCGCGGGGTTGATGTCGCGATCCATCAACTGATGGACGGTCTGGGTTCCCACGTAGCCGAGGCTGGCGACCAGTTCGCCCGGGAGTTTGCGCTCGAGGGTGAAATTCCAGGACTGAATGTAGCCGCGGTGAATCTCTCCGGCCCAGGCGCTGCGCGGTCCCATGTCGATGGTGGCCGGGAGAGGGATGATTCCGGTGGAGGTATCGGGAATGGGAATGGCGGGAATGCCCTGGTCGAGAGTGCCGATCCATGTGTAGGGGGTGGAGGCGACAAAGGTGGATCCGATGGTAGACGGGTACATGCCGCGGAGGGGCCGGGAGAAGGGCATCGGATCATAGGTGAGTCCATAGCCGCTGCGAATGACCGTGTTTTCGGAAGCTCTGAAGGCAAAGCCGACTCTCGGGGCGAAGAGTCTCTTGCTGGTGGTGATTCCGACGTTGCGGGGGTTGTTGCCGATGCCGCCCATGTAAACCAGGTTCGTGGCGGGGTCCCAACGCTCGATGCCGCGGTCGGCGCGAGTGATCAGCGGGAAATACTCGTAGCGAAGGCCCAGGTTCAAAGTGAGCTTTCTGGTAACCTGCCAGCGGTCACGGGCGTATCCGCCGAATTGCCATTCGCGGTTGGTGTATTGGAACAGTTGAACGCTCTTCTGCATGGTGGTGGTGTACCCCATGAGGTATGTGGCGTAGTTGTTGAGGTAGTTGGAAACATAGCCCGCCGCGCCGGTAACGTCGCTGCTGAAGGAGATGTTCCCGCGCGGGCCACCGCTTACCTCGGGCTGCCACTGGTCCATATGGTAGCGGACCATGTCGAAGCCAAAACGGAGTTCGTGGGCGCCTTTCATCTTGGTCAGGTTTGTCGTGTAGGTGTAAGTGCGTTCGGCATAGAAATAAGGCTGCCATCCGGCAGTGGCTCCCCATGTGGTGAAGCCGTTGTTGATGGTCGGCATGCCGCTGTAGCACTTGCCGCCGGCCTGGCCGGGGCAGGCAGCGGAAACGCGGGCGGGATCAGGGCCGGCCACCACGGGGTCATTCGTGTTTGGAATTCCCCACGCACTGCTGCCGGTATTCGTGCCGTATCCGGGGAATGTGCCATTCGTATCCATGCGGTTGTTGGCGAATGTGCCATCGAGAATCAGCGTGGGGGAAAAGGTCTTGGTGAAGCCGAAGGTGGGAATGTTGACAACCATGGGAGCGACCTCGGGGGCGCCGGCGCGAGACAATCCGGGTCCTCCCAACTGATCACCGAACGCGAACACGGAGGCAACATCGGCATTCATCCGGCTGTACTTGCCCCAGATAGACAGGTCGTTCCGGGGATTATAGTTCACCTTGAAGTCATAGTTGTAGCGGTTGAGCTTTTCCGTTCCGGAACTGAAGTAATTATTCAAGGTCCCCTGGGAGGTTCCGGCGAGGTTCGGCAGCGGCGCCAGGTCCTGGATTTTGCGGCTGATGGAGTTCATGCGGCTGACCGGGATCTGGTTGCCGGGCATCGGCGTTCGTCCTACACCGTTCGCGTTGCCGGTGACTGGATCGTAGATGGTTGCGGGCAGGCCGGAGAAGTCACCCACGCGGATGGCCGCGGTGGGAACGGAGTCAGTCATCCGCGTGATGCCGGCGCGCTCCAGCGTGCCTTCAAAGCTGCCGAAGTAGAAGAGTTTGTCCTTGATGACGGGCCCGCCCAGCGTGCCGCCGAAGATGTTGAAGATGGATTTGGCCTTGCCGGCGTTCGGGGGCAGGAAGAAATTGCGGGTACGAAGGTTCTGATTGTCGTGATAGTGGAACAAAACGCCATGCAGGTCGTTTGTTCCGGATTTTGTCGCCACGGTAACCGCCGCGCCGCCGGCCATTCCCTGTTCGGCGTCGAATGACCCTGTGGTGCCATTGACGGTCCCGATGGATTCGACCGGAGGGACGTAGACCATGTGGTGCGGCAGCCAGATGTAAACGTTGGTGGCTCCATCGACGCGGGCATTGTTATTGTTGCGCGCCGTTCCGTTGATGTTGGTAGTGAGGGCGCGGGCGGGCGTGGAACCGACGCTGTTCTGGAAGTTGGCGGGTGTTGCACCGGGGACCAGGTTGATGAGGTTCTGGAAGTTACGATAAGCAGCAAGGGGGAGGTTGGAGACGACTTCGCTGCCGACCTCGGCCCGCACGTCGGACTTGTCGGTCTGGAGGGCAACGGCCGCGGCAGTCACGGTGACCTGCTCGGTAATCTGGCCGAGTTCCAACCTCACGTCGACGCGTGTGACGGTGTTGATGGTGATCTGGATGCCGGTTTGGGCGTAGGCGCGGAATCCGGATGCCGCCACCTTCAGTTCATACTCGCCGGGAAGCAAATTGGGGGCTGTGTAACGGCCATCCTCGCCGGTTCTGATTTCGCGGACCTGGCCGGTAAGCTTATTGATGAGACTGACTGTGGCTTGGGGGACCACGGCGCCGCTGAGGTCTTCGACAGTACCGACGGCCGAGCCGTAAAGGACTTGAGCCGCGACGGGGCCGGCGGCGAGGATTTCAAGCAGGATTACGGAGAAAAGGGTGGACGAGATACGGTTGAACATGTAGACCTCACAGAAGAAGTAAGGAACGAGACTGGCTATAGAGCCGGTTGGAAGTTGGGTTGTGGAAAAGAGTGGCCACAGCCAATACTTCGTTCGATGAATGAAGTTATCATGAGTCCCATTCCCTGTCAAGACTTTCCCGATTGTTCGGTGCTTATTCGCCGTTTTTCACGACTGACGGGCGAACCCCGCCAGGAATTTCGGCAAATGCGGCGAACCTGCGCTGCCGTTGAGGGAAGCGAGTTCTTCGAGATAGCGCAGGGACACCGTGGCGGAGGCTGCGACGACGCCTGCCGCCGCATGCTCGGATGCGAGGATGAGGGGAATATCGAAGCTTCTGGCATTGCCGGTGAGCCCGGTGATGATGTGTTTGGCGGCATCCATCAGGCACGGGCAATCGTTGACCACGGGGCCGGTGAGGAGGATGAACGCAGGGTCGAAGGTCCAGATGACGCCGACGAGACCGCGCGCCAGGTAACGCGCGGACTCCTCGATGACTTCGATGGCCACCGCGTCATTCCGCGCGAAGGCCGCGTTGAGATCGCGGAGAGACGACATCGGGTTCAAGACGCTGATGGAACCGATCCCATCCTTGAGTTTTTGGGCCATTCGTTTGCGGATGGCGGGTCCGGCGCAGAAGGCCTCCCAGCACCCTTTTAAGCCACAGGCGCAGGCGGGTCCGGCGGAGTCGATCGGCATGTGGCCCACTTCCCCGCCGATACCCGCCGCGCCGCGCAGAATCCGGCCATGGACGACGATGCCGGCGCCGATGCCGGAACCGATTTCCAGGCAGAGGAAGTTTCTTTGATTTTTACCCTTGCCCCAGATGGCTTCCGCCTGCGCCTTGGCCCTGCCCAGATGTTCCACGCGAACGGGGACGCCGAGGCGCTGCTCAAAGAGGGCCCGCAATTGGACATTGTGCCAACCAAGGTTGGACGCGACCTGAACAAGCCCTGTTTTGGAATTGATGAGGCCTGGTATGGCGACGCCGACGCCGGCGATGGAACTACGGTGCAGCGAATTCCGCGTTTCGAGCGTGGACAGGCACTCGAGGGCAAGGGCGACGACCTCGTTGGGCTCGGTGTAGCGGGGATAGCGGGCGGAGGCCTTGTCGAGCACGCGTCCGGAGAGGTCCACCAAGGCGACCTCGCACTCCTCGAGGTCGATGCAAACGCCGGCGGTGAGGATGGCGCGGGAGTTGAAGGCGAGGATGGAGGCGCGCCGTCCAAGACCGGAGGTAGACTTACCCTCCTCGACGAGAACGCGGGACTCGATGAAGGGTTGGAGGATGCCGGACACGGTGGCGGGGCTGAGTCCGGAACGGCGAGCCAGGTCAGCCTGGGAGGTTGGCCCGTCGGACTGAATGAGGTGGAAAAGGAGGAGGGTGTTGCGGCGGCGGAGATCCTGCTTGCCGGACTTGGCGGGAGGGGCTCCGAACTCGACGCCGACCCGGCGGCCATTTGCTTCTTTCACAATATGAACTAAGTATATTATAATCGCCGAAGCATGGTCTAAGGAGAAGCAAGTGCTGACACACTCAGGTAGCGAAAAAATATCCCGCCGCCGGTTGTTGCAAACGTCCGCGACCGCGGCTCTGACCCTCCCCGCCATCGTTCCCTCATCGGCCCTGGGACGAGACGGACACACGGCGCCGAGCGACCGGATCAATCTCGGGATCATCGGCGTGAACGGGATGGGGCGCGGCAATCTCGCCAATTGCGCAAAGTTCCCGGACGTGGTGGTGACAGCGATTTGCGACGTGTCGGCGGACCGCCGCGAAGCCGCGCTGAACCTGCACAAGGCCACCGCGAAAGGTCATTCCGATTACCGGGAGTTGCTGTCCCGCTCCGATGTGGACGGCGTGATTATCGCATCGACGCCACACTGGCACGCACTGATGGCGATCGATGCGGTGAAGGCCGGCAAGGATATCTATCTTCAGAAGCCGATGACGCTCTACCCGGACGAGACACTGGCGGTGCGGAATGCCGTCCGGCGCCACAAGCGGATCTGCCAGATCGGCACGCAGATCCACGCGAGCGCCAATTACCGCCGCGTTGTCGAGTGGATTCGCTCGGGCAAGCTCGGCCCGGTGAGTGTTGTGCGGACGTTCAACGTCATGAACCAGGGGAAGGACGGAATCGGGCACGCGCCGAAGCAGGACCCGCCGGCGGGCCTCGACTGGAACATGTGGCTGGGCCCCGCACCGGCCCGTCCGTTCAATTCGCTGCTGTTTGCGGACAGCTACAATCACTGCTCATTCTGGGACTACTCGAGAGGGTGGACGCCCGGGATGGCTCCGCACATTATCGATCTGCCGGTGTGGGCGCTCGAACTGGGAGTTCCCGAAACGACGTCGTGCACAGGCGGCCGCTTCGTCATTCAGGACGACGGCGATGCCCCGGATGTACAGGAGATCACGTGGCGCTACCCGAAATTCACGATGACGTGGATGATGAACTGCGCCAACAGTTTTGCTTTCGACTTCGGGCGCGGCAAGCCCGCGCGGCGGCTGGGCATCTACTTTCACGCGCTCAACGGAACGCTGTTCACCGACTACAGCCGTCACGAGGTTGTGCCCGAGGGCGATCTGCTCAAGGATGCGACGCCGCCGCCACAGTCGATCGCGGAGTCGCCCGGACATGAACGGCAGTGGCTCGACTCAATCAAATCGCGCGTGGAGCCGGATTGCAGCGTCAACTATCACTACAAGGTCGACCTTGCGCTAACCCTGGCCAGCCTGTCGTACACGCTTGGAAGGTCGATTCGCTTCGATCCCGTGAAGGAGCGCATTGTCGGCGACAAAGAAGCGGCGAGGCTGGCGCGGCCTGTGTACCGGCATCCGTGGAAGTTCCCGGCGGAGTATCTCTGACAATTCACGAGGGGTGCAACACGGTCTGGGCGCGTCCGCCAATTACGGCCGAAGCCACACGTTAGCACCGGCGACGAGTTTCACGCCTGTTCTTCCGCCAGGATTCGAAATCCGTCAGGATTTCGTCTTCCGAGGCCCCGGTCTGGCTCACTTGCCGGCGAACCTGCTCGCTGAGAACGGAGAAGACCTCGCGCTTCAGTTCGACCGGCACGGCGCCCTCAGGCCAAGGGAAGAAAATGCCTGCAAGCCGTCCGCGCCGGGTGACCAGGATGGGATCCTTCGAACGGAGCATGCCGGTGGCATTATCCCGAAACTCGCGTACAGTACTGACCTTCATGTGGTCACTCTTGACTATCATATGCCCAGGCTTACTTTGTGACGATCACCTTCGGCGGCGCCAGGCGACGCATTGTTTTTCGCCGGCTTCGCAGGTGATGGGGGAGGCGGTGAAGGCGGTGAGCAACACGTTGCGCTTGCTGCCGCACCGATGGAAGAATAGTTGTGTGAAGCGTCCGTTTGCCGCGAGTGTCTGGCGAGAGGGCGATTGGTACGTCGCTCAATGCCTGGAGTTAGATATCGCCAGCCAGGGTGAAACCGAAGGCGAGGCATTGTTAAATCTAAAGGAAGCGCTGGAGCTTTATTTTGAGGCGCCACGGGCTACCCGCCCGCCTCTCGTTCGGACGATCGAGGTAGAAGTTGGGGCGGCTTAGCTTAAGCTTAGCCCTCAGCCGTACCGCGAGGTGAAGCGAAGACTGGAAGCCGCGGGTTTCCTGGAAACCAGTCATAAGGGGAGTCACGTCAAGTTCGTTCGTCGCGACGAATCGGGCGTCGACATCGCAATCGTGCCGAAAAAGCCCGAGATACCTGTGGGGACCTTGCGCAGTATCCTGAATCAGGCGCACATCGACCCCGAAGAATGGGAAGGGCTCTGCGTGTGGACCAGGTTTACTTTGTGACGATCACCTTCGGCGGAGTCATGGGTTCGGCCGGTTCGAAGAGACCGAATGAAAAGATGGCGGAGGCCGAGGCGATGGCGACGTATTGTTTTCCCGCGACTTCGTAGGTGATGGGGGAGGCGGTGAGGAGTTCGCCCATGTTGAAGTGCCAGAGGTGGGCTCCGGTTTTGGCGTTGAGGGCGAGCATGTGGCCGTCGTCGTCACCGGTGAAGACGACGCCTCCGGCGGTGGAGACTGTGCCGGTCCACATGCGGCCGAGGCCGGTCATGGGGTACTCCCAGGCGCGGTTGCCGGTTTTGGGATCGATGGCGCGGAGGATGACCTGGCCGCCCTCTTCGGTGGCTCCGCCGCCGGCGAAGTTTTTCATGGGCTCTGGGGTTTTTGAAGAACTGGTGTAGAGGCCGCACTGTTCGAGGGTGAGGACGTAGAGGAGGCCGGTGATAGGGTTGTAGCTTTGGCCCATCCAGTTGGTGGCTCCCTTGACGCTGGGGCAGACCCAGTTGCCTTCGGGGGTGGGGTCCTGGCCGGGGACGGCGATGGGGCGTCCGTTGGCGTCGATGCCTTTCGCCCAGGTGACCTTGTCGATCAATTGGGCGGCGTGGAGGAACTGGCCGCTGGCGCGGTCGAGGACGTAGAAGAAGCCGTTGCGGTTGGCGTGGACAACGAGCTTTCGAGGTTTGCCTTCCCATTCCGTGTCGATGAGGACGGGCCAGCTTTGTGCGTCCCAATCGTGGGTGTCGTGCGGGGTGAACTGGAAGTGCCACTTCATCTTTCCAGTGGCGAGGTCGACGGCGATCAGGGAGCAGGTGTAGAGATTGTCGCCCTTGCGGGGTTGGCCGGCGAAATCGGGCCAGGGGTTGCCGGTGGTCCAGTAGAGGGTGTTGGTGGAGGGGTCGAAGGTGCCCGAAAGCCAGGTGGCTCCGCCGCCCCACTCGATGAGATCGGACCAGCTTTCCGAGCCGGGCTCGCTTTTGGCGGGCACGGTGTAGGTGCGCCAGAGTTCGTCGCCGGTTTCAGGGGAGAGGGCGGCGAGGAAGCCGCGCATGCCGCTGTCGCCGCCGGCGCTGCCGACGATTACTTTGCCGCCGGCGATGAGGGGAGCGGAGGTGGAGGTGATGCCGGAATCGGCATCGGCGAATTTCCTGCTGAAGAGGAGAACGCCGGTCTGGCGGTCGAGGGCGTTGAGGTAGTTATCGGTGCTGGTGAAGAAGACGCGATCGCCGAGGATGGCCGCGCCGCGATTGACGCCCTGTTTTTTGGCGCGTGTGTCGAGCCATTGCCAGATGAGGCGGCCCGTGCGGGCATCGATGGCGTAGATGGAGTTGGTGTTGGTGACATACATCACGCCCTTGTAAACGATGGGCGAGGCGCGCAATCCGCGGGCATTGGGGACGTGATAGACCCACTGCGGGGTCAGATTGCGGGCGTTGTTGACGGTGATCTGTTTGAGGGGGCTGTAGCGCCAGCCGCCGTAGGAGCCGGCGTAGGTGAGCCAATCCTGGGCCGGTCCTTTTTGGATGTCCTGATAGCTGACCTGGGCGGCTGCCGGTGCGGTGAGAAGGAGAAGAAAGGCCGTCCACTGATGCATGATTAGTTCGTCCTCCGGGAGGTCTGGCGGGCGAGGTAGGCGAGCAGATCGTCGAGATCCTTGCGCGAGAGGCGCCTCGAATAGTCGTTGGGCATGATGGAGCGCTGGGAGATTTTGAGTTCGCTCACGTCACTCATCGAGAGCAAGTGGAGCGTGCCGGATTTGTCGACCACCTGGAGCGAGTAGTTGCTGCGGTTGCGGGCGACGCCCTCGAGCACCCGGCCGTTCTTGAGCTTGACGGTGACGCCTTCGCTGCCGGCGAGGGAGAGGTCGCGGGAACGCTTGAGTACAGCGTCCTTGATGAGACCGAGGGGACGGCCGCCGATGTTGGTGAGGTCGGGACCGAGCCTGCCGCCGCGTCCGGCGATGGAATGGCAGTTGGAGCAGCCGGTGGACTGGCTCCAGAAGATGCGTTCTCCGGCGGCGGAGTCGCCCGGGACTTTGTTCTCGCTTGCCGGGCCGATCATGGAATGAAGGAAGGCGACGAGTTTCCAGGTTTCCTCATCGGAGAGACGGGTGGGGGGCATATCGGTACCCGGGACTCCTTTTTGGATGGCGGCGAAGATGGCCTCATCGCTGAGGGGATGCCAGAGGGAACGGCGGACAAGGTTAGGACCACGGCCGCCGCTGCCGTCGGGGCCGTGGCAGCCGGCGCACGAGGTGGTGTAGAGTTTTGCTCCCGCGGCGATGGATAAAGGGTCGCCGATGGCGGGGTTCCTGGATTCGGAGAGATAGCGGCCGTGCTGGGCGGAAATAGCGGCCGCTGTAAGGATGCAGAGGAGGGCTGCGCGAATCATCGGAGTGAGGATCATGATACTGCACTGCGAGTGCGGTTGGCGAAGGCGTCAGCGGACGGCGACGGCCTGCACCTGGATGAGCTGATCCTGGAAGACCTGAACGGTGGTGCGGGCGGGCGGGTTCCTCGGAAAATATTCCTTGTAGACGGCGTTCATGGCGTCCATCTGGGCGACGTCCTTGAGGTAGACGTTGGTGTTGACGATGTTTTCGAGATCCATCCCGGCGAGCTTGAGAATGCCGCGAATGGTTTCGAGGGAACCGCGCATCTGGGCTTCGAGGGTTGGGCCGGCGGCGGATTTTCCGGAGGTGTAGAGCGTGTTGTCATCGAGAACGCCGCCGTTGGAGGATGTGGGGCTGAGGCCGGCGGAGT
>JADLBG010000834.1 GCA_020847895.1 Bryobacterales bacterium | reverse complement strand
TTCCCGAGGCCGGTCTTATCCTCGACTTGAAACGGCGCATGGAGTTCCTTGCGGCGCAACTGCGGGAGCGCTTTGGGATGCGCGGCGTCCTGCTCCTCTTTGGAAGCGAGTGCGCCTCTGCCGGGGAGTGGAGCGGCGTTCTCTCCGAACCGGACCGCCGGGAACTCGACCGTTACGCGGAAAGCCGCCCGGCGGACAAAGTGTACGAACCTCGCATGGATGATTCGCCCGCAAGGGAAGTGATGCGCCGGCTTGGCTGCCATTATATGTACGCGCTGCGGGAAGAAAATCGCCTCTGTGGCTTGTTGCTGCTCGATACCACTCCGCTCGCTTTTCTCGATGAGAACGAGGAAGTGCTGCAAGGCCTCGCCCCGCAAATCGCCCAGTCCCTTCAATCGTGCCGCCTGGTCGAGGAGAAAGTGGCCCTCGAACGCGAACTGGCGCGACAGGAAAATCTCGCGAGTCTCGGCAAAGCCGCGGCCACCATCGCCCATGAAGTGAAGAATCCTCTCAGCGCCATCAAAACCATCGCCCAGGTGATGCGCGAGGATCCGCTCCTGCACGAACGCTACGGCGAGGACCTTTCGTTCATCGTCGCCGAGGTGAACCGCCTCGATGAGTCCGTCCGGCAGCTTCTCGGTTTCTCGCGTCCCGCTCCCTCCCTGGAGGAAACCGTCGACATCTCCGCCGAGGTGGAAAGCGCCGTCTCGGCGCTCGCGCGCCAGGCCAAACCGATGGGAGTCAGCATCAACTCCGCCATCGCTCGCGGAATCATCATCGAACACGCCAACCGCGAACTCATCCGGCAGATCGTTCTGAACCTTCTGCTCAACGCCATGCAGGCAACGCCCGCCGGCAAGGCCGTGTCGGTGGTTCTGGAGCACCCCGCCTCGCTTCATATCGCCGACCAGGGCGCCGGCATTGATCCAAAGCTCCGCGAACGCGTCTTCGAACCGTTCTTCACCACGAAAGTGAAAGGTACGGGGCTTGGCCTCGCCATCGTCCGGCGCAACGTGAAACTGCTCGGAGGCGAGATCGGGATGAACTGCCCGGAGGGCGGCGGAACGCAGATCACCGTGCGGCTCAAACGCGGGCGTGTAAGCTGAGAAGCATGTGCCGCGGCATTAAAGTGCTACGCAAGCAGACTCCGCCGGCTACGCGCGCGGACATTTCCGCCGCCGCTCTTCAGTTCGTGCGCAAGGTGAGTGGCTACCACAAACCGTCGAAAGGGAATCAGGAAGCATTCGACGCGGCCGTGGGAGAGATCACCGCTGTGACCGCGCGGCTGCTCGATCGCCTCGAGTCCGCTCCCCGGCAGCCGCTGAAGAACTGACCTTCCACCGGATGATGCCGCGTCATGCGAAAATCACCGTTTGATCCATCTATACAACGGAACGGTAATTGACGGGACCGGCGCCGAACCCAAACGCGCCGGTGTCCTCATCGAAGACGGAGTGATCGCCGCCGTGGGGCAGGCGCCGCCCCCCGCCGGCGCGCGCCTCATCGACTGCGCGGGACTCGCCATCACCCCCGGCTTCATCGATATCCACAGCCATTCGGATGTCATGGTCCTGGAGAATGATCGCGCAAAAGCGGATCAGGGCGTCACCACCGAGGTAGTCGGCAACTGCGGATTCTCGCCCTATCCCTGCGGCGCGGACGCGGCGGCCGTGCGGCGCTACGGGCATGCGATCCTCGCGGGCGGCGATTCCTGGGGCTGGCGGAGCGCGGTGGAATATCTCGACCACGCGCGGCGTGAATCGCGGCTTTGCACCGTCTGGTCCCTGGTGGGCCACGGCAGTCTGCGCATTGCCACCATGGGCGCCCGGCAGGGAGCCCCGGAATCCGCCGAGATGGACCGCATGGAGGGAATCCTCGAGGAATCGCTAGAGGCGGGCGCGTGCGGATTCTCGACCGGGCTGATGTACGCGCCCGGCTCGAGCGCTCCCCGCGAAGAGTTGGTGCGCCTTTGCCGCGTCACGGCGAAGCACGGCAAAGTATACGCGACCCACATGCGCAGTTACATGCATCAGTTGCTCGAATCGATCGAAGAACAACTCGATCTGGCGCGCGAGACCGGATGCCGTTTACAGATCTCCCATCTCCAGGCGGTCGGCCGCGCGAACTGGAGCAGGCAGGCTCAGGCTTTGGAACGGTTGGAGCAGGCAAGGGCGGAAGGCATCGACGTGGCGTTCGACAGCTATCCCTACCTCGCGGGCAGCACGGTGCTCACACAACTGCTCCCGCAGTGGACCCTCGACGGCGGCATTTCGGCGATGCTGTCACGTCTCGCGGACCCCACGCTCCGGCCGCGCATTGCCGAAGAAACCATCGCGCAGACCGCGCAGCAGTGGAACGATATCTTCGTGTCGGCCACCGGAAGCGCGGAGGGAGCACGCTGGGTAGGCAAGAACTTTACCGAAATCGCGGAAGCGCGCGGCGTGGAGCCGGTGGAAGCCGTATTCGAACTCCTTGAAGAAGAGAACGGCGATGTCAACATGCTCAGCTTCAACCAGTGCGATGACAACCTTCGCAAACTGCTCCAGCATCCGCTGTGCACGGTGATCAGCGATGGATTCTATGTGAAAGGGCGGCCGCATCCCCGCCTCTACGGCACGTTCCCCTGCCTGTTGGGCGAGATGGTGAGAGAGCGGGGATGGCTGCCGCTCGCCGACGCGGTTTACCGCATTACGGGAAAACCGGCGGAGCGCTTCGGCATGCGCGGGCGCGGAGTTCTGCGGCCCGGCGCGGTAGCCGATGTCGTCGTGTTCGACCCCGCCGCCATTCGTGCGCGGGCCACCTACGAATCGCCTCAACAGAAACCGGAAGGCATCCATTTCGTATTTCGTGAAGGAGTACAGATCACGTGAAGCTGGCCGGAAAAGTTGCGATAGTGACGGGGGGCGCGAGGGGAATCGGCCGCGCGACAGCGGCGGAGTTGGCCCGCGCCGGGTGCGATGTCGCCTTTTGCGACATCACCGAATCGGCCCCGGAGACCGTGAAGGATATCGAATCCGCTGGCCGCTGGGCTCTGTACCTCGATGCCGATGTCGGCGACCGCGCCCAGATGGAAGCGATGTTCGCCGAAGTAGTGAGCCGCTGGGGCCGCATCGACATTCTCGTGAACAACGCCGCCGTCAACATCCGCAAGCCGCTGCTCGAACTGGAAGTGAACGATGTGGCCGCGGTCTGGGGAACCACCCTGTGGGGCGTGTTTCATTGCTCGCAGCTCGCGGCGCGCCAGATGGTGAAGCAGGGAGTAGGCGGAGCCATCGTCATGATCAGTTCCATTCATGCCTCGCGCGGATTTCCCGGCAGCACGGCGTACAACGGAGCCAAGGCGGCGGTGAATCATATGGCCGCCACATGGGCAAGCGAACTTGCGCAACACCGCATCCGCGTGAACACCATCGAGCCCGGCTGGACCGATACGCCCGGAGAGCGGACGTTCTTTACCGAGGAGTTCATTCGTGAACAGGGCCGGTTGCTGCCGCTGGGCCGCCTCGCCAAACCGGAGGAGATTGCCGTCGCCGTGAGGTTCCTCGTCTCGGACGAGGCCGCCTACATCACAGGCAGCGTTCTCCGCGTGGATGGAGGCTTTATCCTGCCGCGCTGAGTCCGCATTACGTTACACTACCGGCATGCGCCATTCTCGCAGAGCGTTTCTTTCCTCCAGCCTGCTCGCGGGCGCGGCTTCCCGCATGCAGGCAAAGTCCTATGGCTTCCGCATTGGGGTCACGGACTGGAATCTCAAGCTGGCCGGGAAGGTGGAGGCGGTGGCGCTCGCCGCGAGACTCGGTTTCGCCGGCGTGGAAGTGAGCCTCGGCCGCAAACCCCTCGATAACAAACTTCCGCTCGATAACGGCGCGCTGCAACAGCAATACCTCGCCGCCGCGAAGCAGCATGGCATCCGGCTCGCCGGAACCTGCCTCGATATCCTCCACATCGACCACCTCAAAAACAGCAAACTTGGCCGGAAGTGGGTGGCTGATGCCATTCCCATCACCAGGAAGCTGAATGCGCGCGTGATCCTGTTGCCGTTTTTCGGCGGCGCGGCCATCGAAACCCGCGCCGAACAGGATTACGTCGCCTCCTTCCTGCGCGAGATCGGACCGGAAGCCGAAAAAGCCGGCGTGGTGCTCGGAATCGAAGACACCATTTCCGCCGAGGACAATGTCCGCATCATGGAAGCCTCGCGTTCCAAGGCCGTTCTCACCTACTATGACATCGGCAACTCCACGAACGGCGGCTTCGATCCCGTCCGCGAGATTCGCTGGCTCGGCAAGAAGCGCATCTGCCAGATCCACATTAAGGACAACCCGCATTACCTCGGGGAAGGGAAGATCCCCGTGGAAAACGTGCTGAATGCCATGCGCGAAACGGGCTATGACGGCTTTGCGAACCTCGAAACCTCCTCTCCCGCGAATAACGTCGAGGCAGACATGAAGCGAAATCTTACCTACGTGTTGAGGCTGCTTGCCGCATGAGGAACCTGCTTGCGTTCCTGGCCCTCGCGGTCTCCGCGCATGCGCAGCCCGCGGTCGATAATTACTTGAGCGAACTGGCTGAGTCCGCCCTCGGCGACCGCGCCGCGTCTCTCTCACACCTCACCAAGGCTCAAGCCGGGCAGCGGCGCGCCGGCATTCGGGAAAAAATGCTGGCCGAGATCGGCGGGCTTCCCGTCAGAAGCGGCCCTCTACAGCCGCGCATTGTGGGCAGCTTCACGCGCCCCGGCTACCGCGTCGAAAAGCTGGTGTATCAGAGTCTGCCCGGCTTCCACGTCACCGCGAACGTCTACGTGCCGCTCAATAGCCAGCCTCCCTTTCCTGCTCTTGTGGGAGTGGCCGGGCACAGCGCCAACGGAAAGGCGTCCGCCACCTATCAGCACGTCTGGATCACGATGGCCAGGCGCGGCTTTCTCGTTCTCGCTTTCGATCCGCCGGGACAGGGAGAGCGAAGCGAGACCCTCGATCCCGATACCGGCGCCTCCCGCGGCGGCATCGGCGTGCAGGAGCATATTCTCACCGGATCGCAATGTCTGTTGACCGGCGGCCACATTGCCCGGTACGAGATCTGGGACGGCATGCGCGCCGTGGATTACCTGCAAACCCGCCGCGATGTCGACAGCACGAAAATCGCCGTGGCCGGAAATTCTGGCGGCGGTACGCAGGCAGCCTACCTCGCCATGGCGGACCCGCGCCTGGCGGCCATTGTCTCCAGTTGCTACATGACTTCCTGGAAGCAACTCTGGTACAAGCCCGGCCCGCAGGATGCCGAACAGGTGTTTCCCGGCTTCCTCAAGGATGGCTTCGATTTTCCCGATTTCGCCTTCGCCGCCGCCCCCAAGCCCTTTCTGATGACCACCGCCATCCGCGATTTCTTCCCCATCGAAGGGGCTCGGCGGGCCTATGAGGAGATCCGGCGTTTCTACGGTGTACTCGACGCCGAAGCGAAAGCCGGCTATTTCGAATACGACGATACCCACGGATGGTCGAAGCCTCGCCGCGAAGCCGCCTATCGCTGGCTCGAGCAATGGCTGATGGGCAGGGAATCCGCCGGCGGCGAAGAGGAAGTCGAGACCGAGCCCGAGCAGAACCTCTACGTCACTCCAACCGGACAGGTGCTCTCGAGCTTCGGCGGGGAAACCACCCAATCTCTGAACGCCAAGGAAGCCCTCCGTCTCTACTCGCGGCGCGCCGCCAACTCAGGCGGAGTAACGCGGGAGATGGTCATCCGCCGCACGCAATACTCGCCCACGCAGACCAGGTTCTTCGATTCCCAACTCCAACTGCCGGAAAACGGCAATGGAAAGCGTCCCGCCATCCTCGCGTTGAACGCGGCCAAAGAGGATATCGGCGAAATGCTGGCCGCGGGCTTTGGGGTGATGGCCATCCGCTTCCCCGCCAGTTCCATCCGCCCCGAATCCGGCTATTCCTCCCAATGGCAAACCGCCAACCGCGCCTTCCTCGTGGGCCGTACGCTCATTGGCTTGCAGCTTTCCGATGTGCTGAACGAGTACACCGGCCTCGCCGCAAACCCGCAAATCGACAGTGGACGTATCCGCATCTACGGCCGCGGACCGGCCGCCGTCACCGCGCTGCACGCCGCGTTCCTCACCCCCGGCATCGAATCCGCCGTGCTCGAAGGCATGCCGCTCTCCTGGCTCGCCGCGACGCAATCGAAGTTCCCCCGCGGCCTCATCGACATCGTTCTCCCCGGAGTATTGCGCGACTACGATTTACCCGACCTCGTCACCGCACTGGCGCCGCGTCCCGTATGGGTTGTCGACGCGCGCAATCCGAGCGGCGTCCCTCTGCTCGAACACGCCGTGAAGGCGCAATACCCCTCCGCCCATGTGATGTATCGCCCCGAAGGATGGACCTTTCGCAAGGTATACGCCGAATGGATGGGCAACGGCAATCGCGCTCAGCGGTAAGTGATCTCTTCCGCCGCGAGATGCGGCGTCGAGTTAAACAGATCCAGCGTGATGCGTCCGTGATGCGTGAAGAGAAACTCCGTGACGGAGGAATTTCGTATGCGCCAGTTCAACTCCAGCGCCATCGCCGAAGGCGCCATCACCACGGTTTGCACTGCCGTGGCGATCGGACCTCCCGAACTGACAATCAGCACATTGCGGCTCCCTCCGGACCCGTTGAGAATATACCGCAAGCCTTCTATCACCCGCGTCTGGAACGATAGCCAGCTCTCCACGCCAGGCGCGTCCACCTCGCCCGCAATCCACATCCGCATGAGATGTTCGAACATCCGCTGGAAATACCGGTTGGCTTCCGGCGTATCCTTATGGCGGCGGAACTCCTCTTCGAGAGCGGCGAATTCCGGCGCCCGAGCCGCCAGAACAGGAGCCACCCGGCTCAGCACTCCGCCGGAATCGTACTCATTCCACCGGAAGTCCGCACAGGGCGCCGGATAGAAAAGGCCCGCCTGCCCGTAGGCCTCGCCGATCAGTTCCGCCGTGCGCCGCTGCCGCTGTAGCGTCCCGCAGTGGACCTCGCTCCAACGAACGCCAAGCCCGGCCCAATGCGTCCCGAGTTTGCGCGCCTGGTTCTCCCCCGCCTCGGACAACCTGTCGGAATCGTCCTCGAAGGCCCGCGCCTGTCCGTGTCGTACCAGCGTGAGGCGGCTCATGCCTTTGGTTCGTAGCGGCGCAGTTCGGTCTTCGCGATGCTCTCGAGATGAACCTCGTCAGGACCGTCCGCCAACCGGAGCGTGCGCGCATTGGCCCAGGCCGCGGCAAGAAAGTAATCCTGGCATACACCGCCGCCGCCGTGCGCCTGAATCGCGCGGTCCAGCACTCGCAGCGCCACGTTCGGCGCAATCACCTTGATGGCCGCGATTTCCGTACGCGCCGCCTTGTTCCCTACCGTGTCCATCATGTGCGCTGCCTTCAGCACCAGCAGCCGCGCCTGCTCGATCTCGATGCGCGATTGCGCGATGTCCGCGCGAATGGTCCCCATCTCGGAGATCTTGCGCCCGAACGCAACCCGCCGCGTGGTCCGCCGGCACATCGCCTCCAGCGCGCGCTCGGCCACTCCGATCAGCCGCATGCAGTGATGAATCCGTCCCGGGCCCAGGCGCCCCTGCGCGATCTCGAACCCGCGGCCTTCTCCCAGCAGTAGATTGCCGGCCGGAACGCGCACGTTGGTGAAACTGATCTCGCCGTGCCCGTGCGGCGCGCTGTTATAGCCGAATATCGAAAGCATCCGCTCAATCCGGACTCCGGGCAAATCGAGCGGAACCAGAATCATGGATTGCTGCTTGTGCCGCGCGGCCGTGGGGTCGGTCTTCCCCATGAAGATGCCGATCTTACAACGCGGGTCCCCGGCCCCCGTGCTCCACCACTTGCGCCCATTCAGCACGTACTCGTCGCCTTCCCGCCGGATGCTCGCTTCAATGTTCGTCGCGTCCGAAGAGGCCACGCCCGGCTCCGTCATGCAGTAGGCCGAGCGTATCTCGCCGTCGAGCAAAGGCTTCAGCCACCGCTCCTTGTGCCCGGCTGTTCCGTAACGCTCCAGCACTTCCATGTTGCCCGTGTCCGGAGCCGAACAATTGAACACCTCCGGCGCGAAGACCACCCGCCCCATGATCTCGCACAACGGCGCATATTCGAGATTCGTTAACCCGGCCCCGTATTCGCTCTCCGGGAGAAAAAGATTCCACAGGCTCTCGCGGCGGGCGATGGGCTTCAACTCCTCGATCACGGGGACCGCGCCCCATCCGATTTTCTCTACCTCCGCGAGGTAGCGCTCCTCGTTCGGATAGATATGCTCGTCCATGAAGCCTTCGAGTTTCTTCCTCAACTCTTGAACCTTGGGACTGTAGTCGAAATTCATGATTCCCTCTCTATTACCGGAAGGTCACGAGCGACGGATCCGCGAAGTGGCCAATCTGGTTGAACGTGCTCAGATGGACCTCGCCTCCCCGCAGCCGGAAGGTACTGATGGAAGCGTTATAAAGCGCGCCCGCCGCCCGCATGATGTAGCGGTTTTCGAGACGCAGCGCCAACCCCATCCATACCCCAATGGGAGTGGCCGAGGTGGAAATGGCGATTCTGCCCTTGGCCGCGGCCAGCGCATCCAGCCCCCTTCGCACCCTCTCCGTGAATGCCGCCCAGGACTCCGCCTCGCACGCATGGCGGCCCTCGATCCACGCGCGAACCACCGCGACATCCGCGGCCGTCCAGCGCCGGTGAACCGCCGATCCCGCATCCGCCGATTCGCGCTCCAGCGCCTCATACTCGCGCCGGAATTCGATGTCCTCGGCGGCAAGTCGCGGAGCAATCCCTCGGTACACGGCCCCCAGATCGAATTCGTTCCAGTTCGTATCGGTCACCGGCTCCGGAATCTCCACGCCCGCCGCGCGATAAGCGTCCCGGATTGCCAGCGCGGTTTGCTGTTGGCGGTTCAATCCGCCCGTGTAAAACGCGTCGAATGTCATGTTGCGGCCGGCCAGGAACTCTCCAAGGGCTCTGGCTTGCCTTCGTCCCGTTTCCGAGAGCGTGTCATAATCATCGCGCAACCCGGCCTGTCCGTGCCGGAAGCAGTAGAGCGAACTCAATCAACGGCCTCCACGCGGGCATACGCGGCTTCCACCAGGGACCTCACGCGCTTGTGAAACGAGGCAAAGCGTTCATCGCTCGTCTGGCCGCGGAACCAGCGAAAGTAGATCTGCTGGACGATCACCGCAAGTTTGAAAATACCTAGAATCTCATGGTACCGGAGAGCGGCCGCGGGACGTTTCGTGCGCTCGGCCCACTGCCCCGCCAGTTCCTCCCCCGTCATCCAACCGCGCCCGCGCGTAAGGCAGGCCACCGGGCCATCGCGCACATCGGCATCCGGCGGATCCCAATAACAGAGCGTGAGGCCGAGGTCCACCAGCGGATCACCCACGGTGGTCATCTCCCAGTCGAGGACAGCCTCCACCGTCCCCGGATCATCCCCGCGCAGCATCATGTTGTCGAGCTTGAAATCGTTATGCACCAGCGCCGGCGGGCCTTCGCGTGGCAACTTTTCGCGCAGGTACTCCATCACCCGGTCCATCCGCGGCATCTCTTCCGTGCGCGCCCCCATCCACCGCTCCGACCAGCCGCGTACCTGGCGTTCAACGAACCCGTCCGGCTTGCCGAGTCCCGTCAGCCCCGTGCCCACTACATCCACCGAGTGCAGTTGCACCAGGCAATCGAGGAACGCCTTGCTGACCAGGCGCGGCAAGTCCTCGTTCGCCGCCCACGGCGCGGGAATGTCCGCCCGCAAAACCACGCCCCGGCGGCGCTCCATGAGAAAGAAGATGGCCCCAATGACCGATGAATCCTCACACAGCAGGTACGGCTTCGGCGCGGGAGGAAAATAGGGATGCACTGCCTGAAGCACACGGCATTCCCGAGCCATGTCGTGAGCCTTCGGAGCCACCGGCCCGTGCGGGGCGCGCCGCAGCACGTATTCCCTCCCTCCCGCCGCCACCAGGTACGTCAGGTTCGAATGCCCTCCGGGAAACTGTTCGATGGCGATCCCTTCCTCCGCCCCTTCGATCTTCCCGCTCAGGTATTCCCGCAGCCGCTCCACCGGAAGTTCTTCTCCGGCGCGGATGGGGGCAGTGTCAGGTTCGTCGATTCTGTACATGGACGGTGAATAGCGCGGTTGCTGCTACAAATGGTGAGAATACCAACTCTAGCCCACCGGAGCCGCCATCAGAATCTCCCGGCTCATCGCGCCGAACTTCGCGAAATTCTTCCGGAATCGCGCGCTCAATTCAGCCGCCGTCCGGTCGTAGGCCTGCGCGTCCTTCCACTGCCGCCGCGCATCCAGCAACTCAGCCGGAACCCCGGGGCAACTCTTAGGGACCAGCGTCTGAAACACCGGATGCTGCTCCACCGCGACATCCCTCAACCTGCCGTCCACCACGGCGGTCACCATGGCGCGCGTATACGGCAGGCTCATCCGCCGTCCGGTGCCGAACGCGCCTCCCACCCAACCCGTATTCACCAGCCAGCAGGAAACCTTGTGCCGCGCCAGTCGCTCCCCCAGCATTTGCGCATACGTGATCGCCGGGCGAGGCAGAAATGGCGCTCCGAAACAGGCGCTGAACGTCGCCTGTGGCTCGCTGCCCAGCCCCCGCTCGGTCCCCGCCACCTTCGCCGTATAGCCGCTCAGAAAGTGGTACATCGCCTGCTCGGGCGTAAGACGCGCGATCGGCGGCAGCACCCCGAACGCGTCCGCCGTCAGGAACAGAATCCGTGACGGAAGCCCGCCAACGCCGGGTATGACGGCGTTGTCAATGAACTCGACAGGATAGGCCGCGCGCGTATTCTCCGTAATGGTTTCGGCGTCAAAATCGCAGATCCGCGTGTTGTCGTCCACCACCACGTTCTCCAGCACCGATCCGAAACGGATGGCATTCCAGATCTGCGGCTCTTTTTCCCGCGACAGCCGGATGCACTTGGCATAGCAGCCGCCCTCGAAATTGAACACCCCTTGATCGCTCCAGCCGTGCTCATCGTCGCCGATCAGCCGCCGCCGCGGATCGGCCGAGAGCGTCGTCTTGCCGGTTCCCGAGAGTCCGAAGAATAAAGCCACATCCCCGTCCTCTCCCACGTTGGCCGAACAGTGCATCGGAAATACACCGCGGTCGGGAAGGATGTAATTCAAGATGGAAAACACGCTCTTCTTCATCTCCCCGGCGTATTCCGTCCCCGCGATGATCACCACGCGCTTGCGGAAATTGATGGCAATGCAGGTTTCCGACTTCGACCCGTCGGTCTCCGGGTCCGCCTGATAATCCGGGACAAAGAGCAACGTAAACTCCGGAACGTGGCTTGCCGTGGCGCCCGCATCCGGGCGTACGAACAACTGGCGCGCGAACAGACTATGCCACGCGCGGCGCGTAATGACGCGTATCGGCAGCGTGTAGCTTTCATCCCCGCCGCCGAAACAATCCTGAATGTACACGTCCCTGCCCTGAAGAAAAGACAGGACATGGGAGTGCAGGCGGTCAAAATGCGCCTCCGTCATCGGCTGGTTGACCGCTCCCCAATCGACCGTCGATTCCGTTTCCGCCTGCTTTACAATAAACTTGTCTTTCGGCGACCGCCCGGTGAACTGCCCCGTTCGCACCGACAGCGCCCCATTCGCGGCCAATATCCCTTCCTGGTGCTTGAGCGCCTTCTCAATCAATTGTGCCGGTGATAAATTCCAGTAGGCTGCCGCAAGATTGCGGATTCCGTGTTCCCGTAGTCCGAAATGACTCGGATGGTTCCCTACGTTATGCATGGGGCAAGGGAAAGCGTTCGTGGGCAGTATAGCATAATGAGGCTATGGGCCTTGTTCGGCTGATGTGCGGAGTTCTTGCCTCCGCCGTCCTCGTTTGGGGACAGGTAATTGAATTCGACTCCGGCGGATTGCGCTATAAAACGTTGACCCGTAACGGAGTTACGATCATGTTCGCGCCCCTGCCCAATCAGATCCGTGAGTATTCCATCCTCCAGGTGGCCGTCTCCAATGGCTCTCAGATCCCCTGGACCGTCAAGACCGATGATTTCCGCTTCGAAAAGGCCGATGGAGGCGGAGCCGTGACGCCCGCCAACCCCCGTAAAGTAGTGAACGAACTGGTGGATAAGGCCGGACGCAGCGACGTCATCAAGCTCGTCGCCACCTACGAAATCGGCCTCTACGGATTGACCCGCCTCACCTCCACCAACGGATATGAGCAGCGCCGTCAGGCCGCGTTTGCCGAACTGACTTCCGCGAAACTGAAAGCCGCCGCCGCGGCATCGGCCATTGCCTTCGTGGATGTGAAACTCATGCCCGGCCAAAGCACCGACGGCGCGTTGTTCTATCCCAACCACGGCAAGGCGCTCGGGCGGGGAAAGCTTACCGTCAGGGCCGCGGGCGAGGTCTTCGAGTTCCCCCCGGAGCCCT
>JADLBG010000833.1 GCA_020847895.1 Bryobacterales bacterium | reverse complement strand
GGTTCGAATTTCGTGTACGCCGATGTGGACGGCAACATCGGCTACCATGCGGCGGGCAAGTTGCCGGTGCGGAAAACGTTTCAAGGAGACGTGCCCACGGACGGCAGCGCGGGGGAGACCGAATGGGAGGGCACGATTCCCTTCGATCAACTTCCCGCGGCGTACAATCCGCCTTCGGGAATCGTGGTGACGGCCAACCAGAACCCGTTTCCTGCGAATTATCCATTCCGGGTGAACGGGAACTTTGCCGCGCCGTTCCGAGCCAACCAGATCCAGGCGCGTCTTCGTTCCCGCACAGGGTGGAAACCCCAGGATATGCTCTCCGTGGAAATGGATCTATATTCCGCCTTCAGCCATTTCCTGGCGCAGGAAGTTTATCAGGCGTGGGAAAAGCGCGGCCGCGGCAACCAGGGGTTGGCAGCTCCGGCGGGGTTGCTGAATAACTGGAACGGGCAGATGCGCAGGGAGTTGGCTGCTCCGCTGATTGTGACGTTGATCTACCAGCATTTACGGAAAGCCGTGGGAGACCGCGCGGCGCCTGGAGAGGGCGCGGCCTATGAGAGCCACATGGCTCCAGTAGCAATTGAAAAGCTGCTTCGCGAGCGCCCCAAGGACTGGTTCGACGATTATGACGGTCTGTTGCTGAAGTGCTTCGATGCGGCGATGGAGGAGGGACGGCGCAGCTTCGGCAAGGATCCAGGCAAGTGGGACTACGGGCGTTATACGGAGTTCGCGCTTCAGCATCCCGTACTGGGGCGTCTTCCTTACGTGGGCGGGTACTTCCGCATCGGTCCCATGCCGATGGACGGGTCATCCACCACGGTGAAGCAGACTACGCGCCGGCTGGGTCCATCGATGCGATTCATCGCCGACCTTTCCGATTGGGAGCACTCGCTGCACAATATCACCATTGGACAATCGGGCCAGCCGTTCTCCTCTCATTTCCGTGACCAGTGGGACTCCTATTACGCGGGGAGAAGTTTTGCAATGGAGTTCGGGAAGGTGAAGGCTGTGTCGACGCTGGAGATACGGCCGTAGGATTGTGGCCGGACTTCACACCTGCTTACTTTTCCGCCCACGCAGCCACATCCTCCCAGGGGCCGGAACTCATCCTCGACTTGAGGATGAGCCAGGTAACCTCGCCGGTCCTGGGCTTCCAGGATACTCCACGATTTGTTTATTTCTTGAGGATCTGGAACAGGCTGTTGTAGTCATCGGTCCAGGCGGAGATGCGGGGTTGAGATGGCGCCGCGCCTGGCGGCAGGTCCGTAAGAATCATCCAATCGGCGGCTTCAATTCCCTTCGCCGGATCGGCCTCGCTGTGGATAGCGTCCGCCTTCTTGTGTAGCTCCCAGGCGGCCGCGCGCACAGGCAGTCCGATATCGAGATAGCGATTGGTGATATTGACGGCGATGACGCCGCCGGGGCGCAGGCGGCGGAGATAGAGCTGGAAGGCTTCCTTGGTCAAGAGATGGACCGGGGCGGAGTCGCCGGAGAAGGCATCGAGCACGAGGATGTCGAAGCTGGACGGGGCTTCGCGTTCGAGCGCGAGGCGGCCGTCGCCGGGCGCCACGTCTACTTGGGCCCGCGCGTCGCGCAGGAAACGGAAATAGGCGGAAGCGACTTGAATGACGGCGGGGTTGATTTCGAAGAAGCGGAACGTATCGCCCTGCTGGCCATAGGCGGCGAGAGTCCCCGCTCCGAGGCCGACCACGCCCACGCGGCGGCCTTGTTGATGATGCGCCGCCATGGTGATGCCGATTCCGGAAAGAGGTGTGTAATAGGTGGTCAAGATATGGCCGCCGTCGGGGGAGAGGTACTCCGTCCCGTGGCGGATGACGCCGTGGTAGAGGGTCCGGATGCGGTGAACCCCTTCGCCGGAATCCACCACGCGAAGGGCGCCATAGAAGTTGCGGGTCTCGAGAACACTATCACCCTCGCGCAGCTTGGCGGCGATGACGAAGGTCAGCGCAAGAACCACTGACAGGCGCAACAAGCGCCGCGGTTTGTATGCGAAGAGAAAGACCAGGGCCATGACCAGGCAGAGGATGATGGCAACCGGAAGTTCGAGGTAGGAGTTGAAGATGATGGGCGCGGCCAGCGCCACGAAGATGCCGCCAAGCGCTCCGCCCGCTGCCACCGCCAGATAGAAATAGGTGAGCACGGGGCCGGGGTGAGGTTTCCGCAGGACCAGTTCTCCATGAAAGAACACACAGCAGATGAGCACTCCGGCGCAAAAGAGGGCGAACTCCCACAGGAAGCCGCCACCCGGGCCGGGGCGGGCCAGACGCCATCCCATCCCCAGGCAGGCGGCCGGCACCAGCCAGCGGAACAAGGCGGGCCGGTACCATCCGTCGTGGTCAAAGCAGAGAACAAGGCTGAGGAGATAGATGCCCAGCAAACCAACCCAGAGGAAAGGAACAGCGGCTACCTCCTGGCTGAGGTGGTTGGCGACAGCGAGCCAGAGAATTGAGGGGCAAGCGGCCAGCAACACCCAAAGCCAAGCCTGATGCGCTACGATGGCGGGACCTTCGATCGATTCCCGGCCGGCGGCCCGCCGTCCTCGCAGAGCGGACGCTCCGCAGAGTACCAGGAAGAGGACGAACGCCGCCGACCATACGGACAACTGGCGCCTCACCGGCAGGTGCGGTTGGATTACCGGGGGATAGGCGAACAGGGCGAGGAGCGATGCCACATTGGAAAGGGCGAAGAGCCGGTATGGAGAACGCTTCAACGTTCCCGCGTACCACCATTGGACCAGCGGTCCGGTGGTGGAGAGAGCGACGTACGGCAGGCCGACAAGAACGGCCAGCAAAGCGAGGACACTCCAAACCGGGCTTTCCGAGGTCCTCGCCGCCGGCGGGAGGGCGATGGGAAGCGCCAGAGCGCTTGCTGACAACAACGCCAGATGGACAGCCTCGCGGGCGCCGGAGGGTAGAAAGTGCGTGACGGCATAAGCGTAGAGATAGCCAACGAGGAGGGCGAGCTGAAAAAAGAGCATGGACGCCGTCCAGACACTTGCGGACCCGCCAAAGCGGGGAAGGATCGCCTGTACGACCATCGGTTGAATGAGGAAGAGCAGAGCGGAGCTGAGGAAGACGGTACAGGCGAACAGGATTCTGTCAACGCGCCCGGTCATGGAAAGCAATGATACCGCAGACCCCGGGATGCGAAAGGAAGAAACGGGCACCCGCCAGCGTCATCTACAAAGGTGTTGGAGCAAGGTGGGAAAGAAATCCATTCCGTCCGGTTGCTCCGGCTTGTCTAAAAGAGATGTCCTGCCGGGTTCGTGCTTTTTTCGTGTTTTCTATTGATTCGGAGCCCGACTTGCCCTAGAATGAGCGCTCGGCATTCAGCCGTCGCTGGGGTGGTCCGGCCATCGGACTTTGAAAGTGGTAGAGTAAAAATCCAAAGAGGTTTGCCTGATGCGAAGAGCGTTTGGTCTGTTGTTCCTCCTTTCGGGGATCTGTTCGGGGCAAGGTGATGTGACCGCCCAGGTGCGGCGCCTGGAGGCCCGGGGAGAAACCGCCCAAGCCGGCGGCTTGCTGCGAAAAGCAGTGGAGGAACGGCCAAACGACGCAGGCGCCCAAATGGCTTACGCGGAATTTCTCGATCGCTATCGGGATCCGGGCGCTCGGGCTGCCTACGAGAAAGCTCTCCAGTCGACGGACGCGGACCAATCGAAGAAGGTTTCAATTGCGCACCGCCTGGTGTTGTTGGATCTCATGGCGAATGATACGGCTGCCGTATCGCGGCACATGCAGGTCTACCGGTCGGCGGGTGGTTCGCAGTTGACAATGCCTGGGGAGAGCGCTCCCAGGGATCGCCCCATGGGTACGATCGAGATTCCGGGGCCGCTGCGATCCTTCGCCCGCATGGCGGCGCTATCCCCCGATCTGACGGCCGATGATGTGCTGGGCGCGCTGGCCCGGAATGTGGTCACCAACGGTTACCAGGCGGCGAGTTCGAGCGAGGCGCTTGACCAGACCGAATATCTGAAGCTGGTGGTGAGATATCTTTCCCAGGCGCGGGAGCTTTCCAAGCTCGCCGGGGAGGGGAAGAAGATCAGGATAGAGACCTGCGAATCCACGCAAACCGGCGACTTGCTGCGGGTTCTCGGGTACCGGATGCGCGGCGGGTGCGGCAGCGAGGTGGTTCTCGAGACAGTGAACGCTTCGCGCGCGTTTCTCACGATTGACTCAGGCTTCCCGCTGGCGGAACTGGAGCAGCAGCTTCGCACCAACCGGCCTTTTGTCTACGACTATGCGCCGGCCAAGGTTCCCGTGTTGTACTCGCCCGAATACTGGCTTTCGAGCAAGGACAAACAGAACGGCGGGTTCATCGATGCCTTTCTCAGCGACCCGTCGCTTTGCCGGCTCTATCTCGCTTTGTCGAAGCTCGATCCGGAAACCGCCGAGGAACTGCGCAAGGCGCTGCCCTTGCAGCGCATTAAAGCGTTCGCGCATGTGCTGGATTTCTTCGGCGGGATGCTTCAATTGCGGGGGGGCAAGATTCCCGTGCCGGGCGGGCAGAGATCAGCCGCGGCGTGGGCGGAACTGGTGGGCGTATCGCCGGACCAGGGAGCAGTTTTCTTCGAGAAGCTGATTGGGAAGGATGACGGGTGGTTGGCCAGCTACTATGATTCGCTGGCGCGTATTCAAGGACCGGTTCTCGATTACCTCACGGAGCCGGCGAGGCTAAAGAGGTTCTATTCGGCCTTGCGCGGGCGGATCACCAGCCCGGGCCCGGCGCGTCCCGTTTTCCGAAGCAACACGGAGCTGATGCTGCTCACCACACGGATGCGACTGGAGCCGAACGGGAAGCCGCACATACCGGGAAACATCGAGGTATGGAAGGGTCTGTTCGTTCAACATCCGCATGGCAAGTATGACGGAAAGCTGACCAAGGCAGCCGCCGGATGGAAGGACCCCGACGATGTCATTGAAGCGCTGTTTGCTCTTTGCCGGAAGGCTGTGGAGAACGAGCCGCTGAAGATCTACATGGCGTTGAGCGACATCAACCGGCGCCGGGAGCATCCGCTGGAGGCGGCCACGGTGGACCGGCTGGCGCGGGATTTTCGCGCCTACGGGGCGCAGTATCCCATCTTCGCGGAAGCGCCGACGCTAACCGACAAGACGATTCTCGAATACATGGATACGGCGCGCGCCGTGGTGCAAATGAAAGATCAGGGTTTGCGCGCCGATACCGCCGGGACGCTACAAGCGCTGATCAGCCTGTGGCAGATTTTCGTGAGGCAGCAAGCCATCAAGGTTGCGGATGCAGATCCGGCGCTGAGCGCTCTGCTGGCCGGGTTCACAAAGATTCACAACAGCAAGGAACTCTTCGATGCCGGCCGCGCGGGAGTGAACTTACTGCTGAAGGACACCGGAGCTGGGGCGAATGCCGATGTTCAAGACCGTCTGCTCGATCTGCTGGCTGGTTCGGTGAATCCCGCCGACACCGAGTCGCAACGTCTGATGGTTCAGGAGATGATCCGGCTGTTCGAGGTGCAGCGGCTTCCTTCCATCAAACTGCTGTTCGACGTGGCCGACAACCTGGATGCGATGGCCAAGGGCGAGAAGATGAATACCGTCCTGATCAACCGCCTGGCAGCGCGGATATCGGAGATACAGGTGCCGCGCGCGGCGATGTCGACGGTGGAAAAGAATTCCATGGCGTTCGGCTACTGGACGGAGCGGCACATTGAGCAGCAGCGTAAATTCAACATTCGGGCGCAGGCGGAGAAGGCGGGGACGGATGCGGGGAAACTGGCCGACATCCGCGGCCAGCTCGCGCCGATGCTGCGCGACGCGCTGGTGGGATTGAGCTACGTGCACTACGCGCCGCCGGGAGCGCAGATTCTGCAAACGAATCCGATCTTCGTACGGAGCCACGATTTTCTCGGGCTGCAGGGCTCGGCGCAGACGTGGAAATCGACAGAGGTTTTTGGAACCGGGTGGCCTTCGAGCGCTGGCGGGCGCCTGGTTGGGTCGCTTTCCGGACTTCCTTACGCGCTGGCGGAGGCGGAGCAGAACTTCCTCATCCCGTCGCGGGAGCAGGCATTGATATGGGGCGATCTGGTGCCGCAGATGATCCTGATGGCAAAGGTGCCGCGCTGGTGGAACGTGACGCCTTCGCAATTGCATTGGGTGGGGCTGCACATGCGCCGGGGGGAATCGCTGCTGGCGGAGGCTGTCTTCGATGCCGCGAAAAGGCCGCTGGTGATGGCGTCGATTGACCGGCGCGCGGCGCCGAACCGCGCCAGCCGTATTGAACACCTGCTGGCATCCGGGAAATACCGCGATGCGCTGGAGTTGACGACACCGGCGGAGTTGTTCCTGCTGGCGGCGGATCTGACGCCTGCGAATTCCCAGGATGCGGATCCGATTGCGCGCGAGATCCGGCGGTTGGCGGCCGAACAGCCGGACAAGGTGAACTACTTAGCGATATCGAGGGCTTTTGGAACTCCGAAGCCGACACTGGCCAACAGTTATCATCCCGAATTACTCAACTTGCGTACTTTCCCCACCCTCATGGGTTACTCCAGCCGCATCATGGCCGAGAGCTGGGAATCGAACCTGCTCTACTACGCGGCGCTGGCCGATGAGTTGCACATACCGCCTTCGCAGTTGAATCTGCTGATCCCGGAATGGACGCAGAAGACGGTGGAGAGGATCTTTGCCACTCATCTCGAGGACTGGCCTGCACTGCTGCGTTCGCTCCGCGTCGTGGGAGCGGATGCCAGGGAGACCGCCCGCAAGGGAGGCATGGCTGATACAAAAGCGTTGGAGTAAACTTTAGCTGTGTTCAGGAGGAGTTTTCGCATCATGCGCAGGCTATGGATTCTCGGGATGGTTGCTTCCGCGCTCGCCGGCACAACCTGGCTGGCCGCTCAGGAAGCGGCTCGTCCCACCTTCCGGGTGAAGGTCGACATGGTGGTGCTCAGCTTCACCGTTACGGATAGTAAAGGACGGTACATCAACGGATTGAAGCCCAAGGATTTCAAGATTCTGGAAGACGGGATCGTCCAGAAGGTGAACACGTTTGCCGAGGGCAACAAGACGCCTGTGCAGCTACTGGAAGACGGGACCACGCGCCCGCTGGTGGTGAACACGGAAGAGCGCGAAAAGGGCAATGCCGCGGATGCCTTTGTGGGCACCAACGTGTTCGTCCTGTTCGATACGAGCAACTATATGTACCGCGGGTTCGTGTACGCCTCCGACGCCATTGCGGATTTTATTCGCGGCCTGGACAGAGCAGACTCGGTGGCGGTGTATACGTTCAGCCGGAATCTTTCGCGGGCATCCAGCCTGGTGAAGGAACACGGGGACGCCATCATGGGCCTGCGCAAGGCGGTGGCGGGCGACGATGCGGCGCTCTATAATGCGCTGTTGCTGACGCTGCGGGACGCCGCCAAGGTTCCTGGACGCAAGGTGGTCATTGTGTTTTCGAACGGTCCTGACAATGCGAGCATGGTGGCTCCGGACGATGTCCGCGCAGTTGCCGAAGACGAGGGGATTCCGATTTACGTCATTTCGACGAACGACGCTTCCAAGGATGCCGTATCGTCGAGCGTGTTCAAACGGATCTCGACGCGGACCGGCGGTCAGGTATACTTCGCCAAGACATGGCAAAAACAGGTGGAGGCGTTCGAATCCATCCGCGAATCGCTGGGCAATTCGTACACGGTCACTTATTATCCGCAATCGAACCCCAATGAGGGATTCCGGAAGATCAGCGTGGAAGTCCTCTCCGACGTGGGGAAGAAGCTGAGAGTTCGCGCCCGTCCCGGATATCGCCCCCGTAGCGGATTCTAAAGGTCAAGGCTGGGAGGCCGCGGGGAGGATTACCCGCAGGTTCACGTTCTTGCCGCCGTCACCAAGCCTGGCTCTGGGAGTTCTGGCGCCAACGGAATAGATGACGCCGGACACATCGGAAAGACTGAGCGGCTTTTCCGATTCGAACTGCACGGCCGGCCGGTTCACGGTGTCATAGACGTAACATCCGGCAAATTCCACGCCGCCCGGCGAACTGGAGATGGCGGGCCGGCGCGCGTCCAGCAGCACCGGAACCCTCGGCCCGGCGTAATTGGGGACCTGTCCCTGCCAAGGCGAATGCCAGTGGCAGTTGACGAACCGGACCTTCACGCTCGAGGCGGACTTGTCGTAGATCAGCGCGCCCTCGCGCGCGGTATTTTCCGAGGCGCAGTTGACGAATTCGATGAGTCCTTGCGGGCCGTCGTCACGCGCGGCCCCCACGACCATGCCGGCGCCCGCGCCGGCGGCTTCCGGACGCATGCGCGTGAGGCAGTTCTCGAAGCGGATGGAAACCGGCGCGGATTTCCGGCTTAAGGGACGAAGGTATACCTGCATGCCGTGACCGCTGTTGTTCTCGAAGATGCAATTGCGCACGAGAACGTTTTGCAGCCGATCCTCCTCGATGTTCGGTTCGATGTCGATGCCGGACTCCGGCGCGGTGCCCTGAGTGGAGGAAAAGCGGCAGTTTTCCACCAGCAGGTTGACGGCGCTGATGACGCTCATCCCCTGCCGGTGGTTGCCCTCGGCCGCACAGTCGCGGACGATCACATTCTCGCTCCAGCGGCGCGTGGCGTTGCCGGCGATATAGTAGCCGTCGCCGCCGCTGAAGTCGGAGGAGATGCCTTCGACGAGGACGTTGTTCACGCCGCGGAGGGAGAGACCCATGCGCCATTCCGCTTTCTGATAAGGCGACTGCTGGTAATCGGCTTTGTGCATTCGCAGTGCGGCGCCGTAGCCCCGAATGGTCAGATTATCCACGCCGTCAGCGGTGAGAAGGCTGTCGCTGGGGCCGAGGAAGGCTCCTTTTTTAGCGAGCACGACCACTCCGGGCTCGAGGAGAACTTCCTGGTTGCCGCGCAGTTTCACGGGTGTAATAATCCACGGGGCGCCCATGTAAGGGACGATGACCTTCTTTGCCCCGGAATCGAGCGTGGCCTGGAGCGCGGCCGTGGAATCCCCGGCGGAGAATCCCCACCAGGCAGCGTTGGCGGTGTCGCGCTTGCCGGCGCGGACTTCCGCCACGGCCCGAGGGTCGGCGGTGTTGGGCTGCGCCGCAGCGGCAGAGACGAGAATGGGGAGAAGCGCCCCGAAGCAAACCAGCAATCTCATGGACCTCCGTATATCAATTGGATCGTACCACCGGGCGTAACCGGCCCTGTGTGAGAGCCAACGCCAACGCCGCGGGATCGGATGCAAACCGTGCTCCGGCGCGATCAGGATACACTGGCTAATTCTCGCCGTGAAACGACTCTCCGCATGGATTCCCGCGCTGTCGATGACGCTGGTCTCGCTCATCAGCTACATCGATCGCAACACGCTGGCGCTGCTGGCTCCGACGATTCTGAAGGATACGCATCTGAGCGCCGAGCAATACGGCTGGATCATCTCGGCGTTCTCCGTAGCCTATATGATCGGAAATCCGGTGTGGGGGCGCGTCCTGGACCGCGTGGGGATAGCGGGAGGAATGGCGGCTGCCGTCGGGTTCTGGACGCTGGCTTCGGTATCGCATGCTTTCGCCGCGGGGTTCTGGAGTTTCACGATCGCCCGGGCAGCGCTGGGATTCGGCGAGGGGGCCACGTTTCCCGGCGGGTTGCGAACGGTGGTGCAGACGCTTGACGCACGGCTCCGCTCCCGCGGGATTGCCGTGGCGTATGGCGGCGGATCGCTGGGCGCGGTGATTACGCCGATCATCGTGACGCCGATCGCGCTGCGGTGGGGTTGGCGCGGCGCGTTCTGGTTTACGGGGTTTGTGGGGGCATTGTGGCTGGGATGGTGGAGTGTTGTCAGCGGCCGGGAAGACATCCGCCGGCGCAAGGCGATCAGTGACACGGGCCTGGCGCATCCGAGTCTGCTTGATTCCAAGCTGTGGAGTTTCATGGCGTCCTACGCGCTTGGCGGACTTCCTCTCGCTTTTGTACTCTACAACGCGGCGTTGTACCTGGGCTCGCCCATGGGTTTGTCGCAGGCGGACATCGGGAAGTTGTTGTGGATTCCGCCGCTAGGATGGGAGGTGGGGTATTTCTTCTGGGGATGGCAGGCGGACCGTCACGGCTTGCGCGCGGAAGGCTCCATGCGCGCCTTTCGCCGGGTGTACTTCCTGCTGATGCTGTTGAGTCTACCGCTTGCCCTGGGCGCATACGTGAAATCCGTGGCGGCGTTGATGGGGCTGTTGTTCCTTGCGATGTTCATTGCCGGGGGATTCGTCATCATCAGCGTGGCGTATGCCACCAGCGCGTATTCGAGCGACCATGCGGGGTTTCTTGCCGGGCTGGGCGCCGGATCGTGGTCGGCATTGGTGGCGTTGACGATGCCGTGGTTCGGGCGTCTGTTCGACATGCATGCCTACCCGGCGGCGTTCGCCATGGCGGCTGCATTTCCGGTGCTGGGATGGGCCTTGTGGCGGGTTTTGACCCGCGGTCCGGCTGCTATCCTTGTGAAATGAGAGTTGTCTTGCTCGCCCTCATGCTGCAGCCGGCGGCCCTCGGCGCGCTTGTTGCCGATGTGCGGGCCGCGATCGCCAAGGACGATTTTCCGGCGGCCGAGAGACTGCTTGCGGACTTTCGCGGAAAGCAGGGGGCGACTGCGGAAATGATCGAGGCGTATTCCTGGCTGGGACGGGGCGCGTTGGCGCGGAAGCGTTACGGCCAGGCAGAGAAGTATGC
Organism: Bryobacterales bacterium; assembly: GCA_020847895.1. Lineage (GTDB taxonomy): Bacteria > Acidobacteriota > Terriglobia > Bryobacterales > Bryobacteraceae > CADEFT01. Next base: position 4,175 of record JADLBG010000833.1, on the reverse strand, counting down.
GGAAGATACCCGCCGCATGTGCCTCAAAATGCTTCAGACGCGGAAGATTGATGACGAGCCGCGCCTGCCGACGGCGCTGGGCGCATCCATCGAGGTGCAGGCCAACGTTCTTGCCGGCCGCGGTCAGCGCAGCGAGGGGGTATCGTTTCTCAAGAAGGAACTGGCGAGGTGGCGCGACACTTCCATGCGCGCGCGCATTCAGAAGAACATCAATCTGCTGAGCCTGACGGGGACTGCGCCGCCCCCGCTCGAGAGGAAGGATTGGATTGGGAAGCAGCGGCCTCCCGCGCTTTCGGAGTTGAAGGGTAAAGTGGTGCTGTTGTTCTTTTGGGCTCACTGGTGCGCGGATTGCAAATACCAATCGCCGATCCTTTCCCAGCTTCGCGACAAGTATGAATCGAAGGGGTTGGTGATCTACGGCCCAACCCGGTATTACGGTTACGCCGCGAGAGGGGAGGAGGCCACGCCGGAAGTGGAGAAGCGGTACATCGACAAGATCCGCCACGAGTTCTATTCCGGGCTGCTCGAGATGCCTGTTCCCGTGAGCGAGGAAAACTTCAAGACGTATGGCGCCAGCACCACGCCGACTCTGGTTCTGCTCGATCGCGAGGGGCTGGTTCGCATGTACCATCCGGGCAAGATGACCTACGAGGAACTGGCGAACGAACTCGATAAGGTACTCTAAACATCGAGATGCGATTCTACAAATTTGCGTTGGTTGCCGTCTTGCTGCTTTGCGCGCGAGCGGCCTTTCCACAGACTCCCGCGCGCGACCGGATGGTGGTGCTGATCAGTCTGGACGGATTCCCGGCGTACGCGCTGGAAGATCCGGCACTGCCCGTGCCCACGTTGCGCAAGTTGATGGAAGAGGGGGCGACGGCGCGCCGCATGACAACGGTGAATCCGACCGTGACATGGCCGAATCACACTGCGATGGTCACCGGAGTGAATGCGGCAAAACACGGCGTGCTGGCCAATGGCACGATCACGCGTGAAGGCTCCGTGGAGCGCCGTAAAGTGGAGCCTTGGATCGACAAAGACAAGATGGTACGGGCCGCGACCGTTTATGACCTGGCTCATCGCGCGGGTTTGACAACCGCGCAGGTGGATTGGGTGGCCATCCACAAGGCGCCGGGCATCACGTTCGCATTCCCCGAGGTCCCCTCCGCTGATGGTTTGATCGAGCGCGAGATGCTGGAGCGGGGCATGGTAAGCAAGGCGGATATCGACCAGTTCGGCAGGAAGATCATCGTCCGGCGTGACGAAGTATGGACGAATGCCGCGGCTCATATCATCCGCGCGCACAAGCCGAATCTGCTGCTGTTTCACCTGTTGACGCTCGACAGCACGCACCACACCTACGGCCCGCGGACACTGGCGGGAACGGTGGCGATGGCTTTCCTGGATTCACAAGTGAAGCGGATTCTGGAGGCGATTCGAGAGGCAGGGATGGCGGAGAAGAGCACGGTAGTGGTTGTTTCCGATCACGGATTCAAGGCCTATACAAAACAGATTCAGGCCGCCGCCATGCTGGATGCGGCGGGGTTGGGCGCGAAGGCATTCGCGCTGCCGGAGGGCGGTTCCGCGCTGGTCTACTGCGAACGCGGGGACGCGGCGGCGGTGGGCAAGGTGTTTGAAAACGCCGAAGGCGTGGATCGCGTGGCGGGTCCGCAAGATTACGCCGCATTGGGGCTTCCTGATCCGGACAAGGATCCGCAGTCTCCCCGGGTGCTGCTTTTCGCCAAATCGGGCTATGCGTTTGGCGGAGGGCGTACAGGAGGGAGCGTGGTGACCCGGACGAGCCAGGGAGGCGGGCACGGCTATGCTTCGAGCGACCCCGAGATGGACGCGATTTTTATAGCTTCGGGATACGGAATCCGCAAGGGCGCGGTGCTGGATCGCATCCGCAACGTCGACGTTGCGCCGACGCTGGCGGCGTTACTGGGAGTGGAAATGGGAAAGGTGGACGGGCGGATCTTGCGGGAGATTCTGACGCGATAGTCAAAACGGCGCCTTCTGCTGGCCTGGGCCTGGCGCCTTCATGTTGAACAGCGTGATGCGCCGGTTGAGCGCGGCGATGCGCGGCGCCAGACTGGCGACCGTCCAGGGATCGCCGGCGGCGGCCTCCCGCTCACGCAGCAATTGCTCTCGCGCTTCGTCGATGTCTTTGCTTTCCGCGACCCATGCCGGGACAAAGCCGTTGTTGCGCAGGAGGCGGTTGCCCATCCGCGCTTCCGGGGTCTCGAAGGGGTTCTCGCTGAGGTCGAGTTCCCTGCCTTTGCCCGCGAGGTTTTCGAAAAGTCCTTCTTCCATCGCTTCCTGAATCTTACGCTCGGCAATCAACGCGGCGATATCCACATTGGCGAGTATATCGAAACCATGCCTGCGGGCCGCCCGTCCTAATGCCCATGCTGCTTCCGTTGCTTGTCAGCCTGGCGCTCGAGGCGCAGCAAGGGGAAGTCCGCATTCGCACCACGGTTCCGCTGGTGCTGGTCCCCACCACGGTGACAGATTCAGCGGGCAATCCGTACGCGGGCCTCGAAAATGGGGATTTCGTACTCTACGACGGGAACACGCCGGTGAAGCATGAAATCGAGGTGACGAACCAGCCCGTATCGGTGGTTCTGTGCGTGCAAACCAATCGCGAATCCGGCCCGGCATTGGCGAAAGTTGTGAAGATCGGGAGCCTCCTGTTGCCGTTGATTGCGGGAGAAGGCGGAGCGGCTGCATTGCTTACCTATTCGGACCGCCTGATGCTCCGCCGGGAGTTCACGGCTGACCAGGCGCGGTTCACCGACGCGATCCGCGCGATGAGGCCGGACGGATTCGGCGCGCGGATGCTGGATGCCGTTGCGGAGGGGTTGCATCTGCTCGGGCAGCGCGGCGAGCGGCAGAGGAAGGTGCTGATTGTGGTGGGCGAGACCAGGGATCGCGGCTCGGAAACGAAGCTCGATCAAGTGCTGGAGACGGCCGCGCGGACGAACGTCACAATTTATTCGGTGTCGTTTTCGGTGTATTTGACCGCGTTTACGTCGCGCGGGGACGAGCGTTTCGGCAGGAAGCGCGAGGAGGATAAGGAGGATATGCGCCCAAGGGTGTATGAACCGGGAGGAGGCAGTCTGATTACGGCGCTGGTGGAACTATCGCGGCTGGGGCAGACGAACACGGCGGACGCGCTGACGAAGGCGACGGGCGGGGCGCGGTTCTCGTTCCTGCGGCTGAAGGCGCTGGAGGAGATGTTTCTGAAGGTGGGCGAAGATCTGCACAACCAGTATCTGTTGAGCTTCGCTCCTCAGAGCGCCGCGCCGGGGTATCACGATTTGCGGGTTGTGGTGAGAGGACGTGGAGGACTGACGGTGCGCGCGCGGCCGGGATATTGGGCAGCGGGGCAGTGATTGGACAGAAAGGTGGTATTGAAGGCCGTGACAGAAGGCCCGTATTCCGCTACTGTGGAAAGAGAAGATTCAACGATGGAAGTGCAATTCACGCCCGACCAGCAGGCTAAACTCACGGATGGCTGAGGCGCAAGGTCGCGCCGCGGAAGATCTTGTGCGGGAGGCGGTCGCGCAGTTTTTTGACTACGACGAGTGGTTCTTACGCGAAGTCGATAAGGGGCTTGCCGTGGCTGAGCGGGGCGAATTCGTTGATCATGAAGACCTCCGCAAAATGATCGAAGGCCGGTATCCGGCTTACTGCTCGTTCGTTGGACGACACCAGCAGCGGATGACCTGACGCATATCTGCGATTACACCCAGGAGCATTTTGGAGTGGCGCAAGCCCGTCGTACGGCGCTGGCGATCCATGACGCCGCCGGTTCCCTGGTAGGCATGCCACACCGCGGGCGAATTGGCCGCAAGCCTACACGGCGCACGGCAATGGCCGTAGTCCGACGGAGGTATTGCGCGGCGGGGCAGTGATTTTTGGCAAAATACATCCAGGTGTTTTGCGTGTCACTTGTAATCTGAATCAGGCTGTGAATCGATTTGCCTTATCGATTCTGATGATGTCCACGTTGCCGGCATTCGCCCAGTTATTGTCTTCAAAGGCGTCTCTTTCCTTTCCGGATTCGAGCAACACAAATAATCCGTTTGCTCCGCAGTTCATTCTGATTTCGACGGCCGATAACAGCGCCGTCACGATTGCGGCATCGACCTCGACGACATCGGGAGGAACGT
>JADLBG010000832.1 GCA_020847895.1 Bryobacterales bacterium | reverse complement strand
TGCTTCCGCGCGCATACGAGCCTGCCACTCGGAACGGGCATAGGCGGCCAGGTTTTGGAGTTCCTCGGAATCGGGATATTCATGCCGAAGGGCTTCGAGCCCTTCCATGCTCTCGGCGAGCAAGCCGGCGCGGATCTTATTGCGGAATTCCTCGAGCCTGATCTCCAGGTTCTCGCGGCGCTGCTTGTCCTGCTGGTCGCGGCGGGCGCGGGCGAGCAGTTCACTCACCTCGGGAGTGCCGGGGAATTCGGCTTCGAGCGCCGCGAGCTGTTGGATAGCCTGTTCGAACGATCGCAACAGGATCGCTCCGCGAGCCTTGCTCATGCCGTCCTGGAGCCTGCGTTCACGGTCCCGGGAAGCTATCTGGCGCTGGATTTCCTCGAGCAGCGGTTCGGTCTCGGTGTTGGCTGGATCGACCTCGCGGGCCGAGTTGACCTTCTGGAAGGCGCGGGTGAGATTTCCCGCCTCGAAGGCTTGTTTGCCGTCGGAGAGGAGTTGTCTGACCTGCTCGGCTTTGCGCATGCCCGAGCGGGCTTCGTCAATCAGCGCAAGGATGGAAGGGTTCGAACGGTCCAGACGCAAAGCGGACTCGAGATTCTGAATGGCATCCTGATAGTTGCCGGCTTGCAGCTTCATCCGGCTCGTGGTGAGCAACTGCTCGATCTTGGGACGAACGACCTGCTTTTCAGTTTCCTGTTGGAGCAATCGCCGGAGTTTGCGAGCCTCCGCGTTGGCGGGGTCCAGTTCGAGGGACTCCCGCGCTTTCGATTGAGCTGCCTCGATCTGACCCGTATCGGCGAGTTTCTTGGCCTCGGCGAGGAGATTCTGCGCCTCGCGCTGCTGCAACTCGAGCATCATGGGGCGAATATCGAGTTGCATGTCGTCGAGGCTCGGGTAGCGCATTTCGCGTTCTTTTTGAAGAGCGCGGACGAGCACCTGCTCGAGCGCTTCGGGACATTCGGGGCACAGGGCGCGCAGAGGTTCCGGGTCGACGCTCATGATGCGGTACATCACGGCAGGCTGGGTACCTGCGTTGAAGGGGTGCTCGCCGGTGAGGAATTCGTAGTAGGTGATGGCGTAGGAGAAGATGTCGCTCAGAGGGTCGTTGGTTGCGCCGCGGAACTGCTCGGGTGCCATGTAGCGCAGCGTGCCGGGCAGCATTCCGGTGCGCGTGAGCCGGGTGCCCGCGGCATGCGTTACCAGGGCGATGCCGAAATCCATGATCTTGACGGACCCCGTGGGCAGCACCATGATGTTGGCGGGTTTGACATCCCTATGGACGACTCCGTGGCTGTGGGCGTGCTGAAGGCCTTGGGCCACCTCCGCCATGATTTGCATCTTCTGTACGAGCGAGAGGGGGCGATGGGAGGCGATGACCCGCTGGAGGTCCTCGCCCTCGAGCAACTCCATCACGATATAGGGCTCGCCTTCGTGTTCTCCGAAGTCGTAGATGGTAACGATGTTCTTGTGATGAAGCTTCCCGGCGGAGGCGGCTTCATTACGAAAGCGGAGGAGAAGTTCGGGATCGCCGCCCGCGGTGAGAGTCTTCACCGCGACCATGCGGCCCATCGTCGGGTCGAAGGCGCGATACACCCTGCCAAAGCCCCCCCGGCCCAATTCGACTTGTACTTCGTACCTTCCGATGCGCTGCATGATGATTCATGTCCCAGGCCCTGCGCGCACGCCGGACTCGAATGGCCAACCGAACTGGATGCCGGTAATTATAACATCCACAGGGGGAAGGGTTGGCCGGGGAGCAAAAAGCCCGGCCTCCGGGACCGGGCTTTGATCGGCATTGGCTGAGCCGGAGATTAAGGGAAGAATGCGCGTACGAGGAATGTCATCAATTCCCCGCGCGTCAGCGTTCCGTCGGGCGAGTAAGTGCCCAAAGCGGTTGGCGTGGAGTACGTCGTACCGTTCGAGATCCGCAGCTCCCGCATCTTCTGGATGAAGGAGTAGTAGGGGTGCGTGTTCGGTACGTCCGAGAAGTAGGGCGAGCAGCCTGTGAACAATCCGAACTGGTCGCCGACGTTGGTCACCTGCGTACCCGCGGGCTGGCAGGACGTTGTGGTGAACGCTCCGCTGGTCACCGTGGGGAACACGGCGTTCATCTTCGCGCGGATGACGAAGACGGCCATTTCGCCGCGCGTCAGCGTGCGCGTGGGGCAGAACCGGCGCTGGCCATCGTTGGTTGCTTCGCAGCCCTTTGTGTAACCGCGGCGGTACATCGTCTCGATATAGCGCCAGTCTCCGGAAGTGCCCGTCGTGTTCGTCACCGTGCCTCCGCTCGCGCCGGGGCAGGCGACATCGGCGAAGCTGCAGAAGATACCGCCGGTGGAGTTGAGATAGGCGGTGATGCCGTTCTCGTCCATCTGGGAGCGAAGCAGCCAGCGCGCCATTTCCGCGCGCGAGACTGCCCCGGTAGGATTAAACGCCGACTGTGTCCGGCTGCCCGGATCGATTTCCGTTTGTTTGGCGATCTGGATGTACGTGAAGAACTGATGGCCCGGCTGGACGTCGGTGTAGGAAGCGATCGTATTGTTGTACGGATCGCGAATGGGGAACGTCACCGGGTAGTGCGCCACGTAGGTCCCCCATTGTCCGTAGCCGGGCACAGAGGCAAGGCGGCCTTTGGCATAAGCGCCGTAGAGCCAGAGCCCCATGTTGTTGGGGTCGGTGGAAGCGCCGCCGCGAATGCCGAACGGCACAATTTGCGGAGGGAATCCCGATGGCTGCAGATCCTCGAGGAAATCGAACGGCGAGAGGGAGGCGGTCACGGGATGGCGGAACGGCTGAGCGGTATCGTAGGCGTCTTCGCCGCAACGGATGTCGAACAGACCCGGGTAGGCGCGGGCGGAGGTGGTGTTTCCGGTGAGTCCGGAACTGACACCCGGCTCCTGCCCTTTGCAGGCGAGCAGTGCGACTGTGGCCATCTGGCCGTACTGGAAGGTACGCGGGTCAGAGGGCGCAAGGGGAGGGAAGACGGTTCCCGCGAACAGCTTTTCGAGGAAAGGCTGCACGTTGACGGGGGAAATGGAGCCGTATTGCACGACGTTCGCTGGAGTGTCATGCATGGGCGCGTAGTAGCTGCCATTGGCCCAGCTTGTGTTGTAGACTTCCGTAGCGGCGCCGGTGGCGCTGAGCTTCTGGACAATATCGTAGACCACCGTGGACCAATTCGCTTCCTTGCAATTGGAGTCCGCCGTGCAGGGGGCCGTCGGCAGCGCTTCGAAATCAGGCAGGAATGCGACGCGGGCGATATAGCGCTCCCCTTCGCGAGCAATCACGCGATGGGGGCGGTCGTCTCCGACATGGAGCCATGGCGTAGTGAGTTGATTGTTTGGGGAGGGCTGCGTGAGCTTGTCCCGTTGGACGATGGAGTCGGGATTGATGAACCGTGGTACCGTGTGGGATTGCAGGGCGCCAAGGTGCGGGATGCCTCCGACGATGGCCGGTGTATTGACGGTGGCCGGCACGGAACTCACATTGGCGCCGAGTGTGCCGGCTACCGTTCGCGTGTAGATAATGGAGCGGTGATAGAGCAGCGTCTGAGGGTTGTTGTAGGAGGGGAAGAATTCGGCGTTCACCGCTCCCCACAACGCCGAGTAGCCGCCATCCAGATTTCCATTGCCGCTGAAGCTTGCCAGAGAGCGTCCGCGCACATGCTCCGGTTCGTAGTTGAGCCCGACCATGAATTCCGTCGTGCCGCCGACGTTCCGCGACACTACACGGTCGAAGGTATAGGGTGCCGAGTTGACGACGCCGTTGGCAGCGGCTCCGGAGACGAGCCCCGGCGCCGGAACTTCGAACAGATCGTAGAAATCGCCCTGGATCCGCGGAGATAACTGGGATGCTCCGGGGCAGAGCGGACTGGCGCAGCCGGGGGTGCTCGTCACGCCCGTGTAGATGGCCGCCTTCTTATAAACACGCGTGCGCGTCCCTTCCCAGGCAGGAGCGACGCCGGCGTCCCTGGATGCCTGTTTCGCTATGTTCTGCCCGTTTAGGAACCCACTGCGCAAGGCCAGCGGAATGTTGTCGTTGTATACGCTCGAACTGACGACAATGTTGTCATTGTCCAAGCCCAGGCGGGCGCTCGAGGGGAAGTAGCAGACTCGGGAAAGATCACCGACGGCTGTGTTGTTGCAGTCAATTGTCCGCGCTCCAGGGAACGTCCCTCCGTTGCGCACGTCCGCAATCGAATTGATGTTGCCAAACGGGCAGCCCGGTTCGCAGCTATTGTCCGGGATTCCGTAGTAGGATACCCAGTTCCCGTTGATGCCGCCGCTGTTCGGGTTTGCCTGGCTCGGACCGGGGGGCTGCGGCGTGGTGAAGAACGCCGTGTTTCCGATCAGCCCGTTCACCGCGGGCGTCGTGTTCGGCACGCAGACGCCGGCGAAGCCGCCACCGGTACCCTGGCAGCCCGTCGCCCACTTCGAGGCGATCAGCACCCAACTCGCCTTGCGGCGCAGGGGCGAGGTCGTCTGCGTCGGTACGCCGGAGCAACCGCTGCAGTGCACCAGACCGGTGTCCACCACCGTGAACAGAACCACGAAGCGGCCCTGCATCTGGTCGTAGCGCACGCTGGCGTTGCCGATTTCGCAGCTTGCATTGGAGCGCGGCGTGGTGGGGCAGAGCTCGTTCAGAGCCGCTTCGC
>JADLBG010000831.1 GCA_020847895.1 Bryobacterales bacterium | reverse complement strand
GCCGGAGCGGCACTGCTTTCGACGGGCGAGGGCATCGGCCTGTACAATCCGCTGAACTGGAAGCGCGGAGACCCGGTGCTTCTGCCGCAAGGACTGGATGGCGTGCCCGGACAGTCCGCCGGCGGGGGTATGGTCCTGTGCCGGCCGGAGGCGCCGTCCTTCGGAATCGGAGCCTGGAAGAAAGCCGTAGTTGCGCCCCCCGAGCCCAAGGACATTCCGCTGCCGGCCGGCATCGAAACGAAACACTACAGAGTGCGCATCCATCCGAAGACCGGCGCGATCACTTCCGTGGCCCTCCGCGCAAGCGGCAGAGAGATGCTCGCCGGCCCGGCCAATGTACTGGTGGCTGAGAAGCCCCGCTCCCAGAAGGGCGATCCGGGCGACCACATGCTGCCTCGCCCGGAGCGGGACCGGCTGGATTCCACCAGCGAGCATGCCCAAACCATCCACGTGAAGCAGGGGCCTCTGGCAACGGTTGTCGAGGTGGAGGGCGAATTCATCGGCGGCGGCACGTGCCGCCGGAGCATCACCCTTTACAATGACTATCCGCGCATCGACTTCACCACCGAATTGAACGACTTGCCGGACCTGACCGTCGTTGTGGCCGAGTTTCCCCTGGCCGGAGAGATCAATGAGGTGCGGCGCGGAATACCCTATGGGTTCTCCCATGGATCCTGGGCGAAGCCGAATCCGAACCTTCACGGCTGGACGAAGGGCATTGTGCCTGCCATCCGCTGGTCCCACTATTCGCTATCGGGAGGGGGCGGAGCCGCCTTACTCGATCGCGGTCTGCCCGGACGCGAAGTCAACGGCAGCACGCCCATCATCTATCTCTATAACGCCACGGACAAGTATTACGGCTATCCGAATCCCTGGCTCAGCGGGAAGGGCCGCCACAGCCTGCAATACGCGCTGGTGTTTCACGACGGCGATTGGCGCGACGCTTTTATTCCTCAAATGGCTTGGGAATTCAACTGCCCGCCGCTGGTCTTTCCCGGACGCAAGGCGGCGCGCCCGTGGTCATTCCTCCGGACTTCGGATAACGTCATTGTGGAGGCGCTGCGGCGCATCGGGAGCGACATCGAGGTCCGGTTCGCCGAATGCCTGGGATCCGCCGGAACGGCGGAGATTACGCTGCTGCTTCCGCACCAGTCCGCGAGCCAGACCGACATGAACGGCGAACACGCCCGGCCTCTCAGCGGGGGACCGGCCTATAAGCTGCCCGTAAACCCACAGCAAATTGTCACACTGCGCTTCCGGACCGCGCAGCCTGTGCCGGAAGCCGAAGTCGTCACCCGTTGGGACGCGATGGTTCCCCCGTCCAAACGCCCCATGCTTCACCAATACTCGAGCGAAAAGGGGCATCCGCCCAGAGGGAATTGACGGACGCGGCGCGCGGCACGCCTCCGGCGTGTGGTCAACTGTAGGAAACTTCACGACGAGGAAATTCATGAGCGACGCAAACTCCGCACGCCGCGCCTTCCTTCAGGCTTCGTTGGGAACGGCGTTCAGCGCGGGAGTCTCCGGCGCGGCCATCACCGAGGGGCGGGAGATTGAAGCCTCCCTAGGAGTGGTGGCGGCCGATCCAGAGGACTCCGCGCGCGCCGGCGCGAAGCTGTTCGCATCCGGCGGCAACGCGATGGATGCCGCGGCGGCGGCGTGTCTGGCCTCCTGCGTGCGCGAGGTGTGCGCCACCGACATCGGCGGCTATGTGTTCGCGGCCGTGATTTTGGAAGGCAAGACGGGCCGTGTCTGGTCGCTCGACTCCAACTCGGTTGCGCCCGCAGCGGCTTCTCCCAACATGTACGGCGTGGATCCGGCCGGCTCGGGCAAGAGGGGCATCAACGAGAACGAATACCAGTGTTCGGTGCCCGGGAACGTGAACATTTTCGGGCCGCTCGCCGTGGGAGTCCCCGGTGTGATGGCGGGTGTGGGAACACTCTGGGAGCGATGGGGCCGTGCGAAGTGGCCGCAAGTTTTGGCGCCCTCGCGCGAACTGTTGGACAAGGGTTTTCCCTACGGCCGCGTCGCGGCGGCCGCCAAAGCCCGCGAAGCCGAGATCCGCCGCTTCGAGCCCACGCTCCGCCACCTGATGCCCGAAGGCAGATTGCCGAGACCGGACGAAATCTGGCGCCGGCCGGATTTTGAAAAAACACTGGCCCGAATCGACTCTGCGGGCTGGCGCGACTTCTATGAAGGCGACCTTGGCCGGCGTATTGCCGACTATGTCCGCTCAGGCGGGGGCATCCTCTCCCGCGCGGACATGAAGGCCTTCCGTCCGCGACTGACGGAGCCCTACGAAACCTTGTACCATGGGGCCAAAGTCTACAGTTCCATCTTGGCGAACGGCGGCCTTAGCGTCGCCCAGGCGTTGAACATGTTGAACCTGCTCGATCCGGTTCCCGGCGCCGATCCACGCTACTGGCACCGTTTGGCCGAAGTCTTGAAGCTTGTCTGGCGGGACCGCTTACGGTATCTGGGCGACCCGGACCAGGCGCGGGTCCCGGTGCGCCGCCTCTTGAGCCCCGAGTACGCCGCCGGGCGCGTAGAGACATTACGCACCTACCCCGACTCGGTCGATCGCCAGAGTCTTCATCCTGCCCGTCAAGCGAAAGGGACCATCCATATTTCGACGGCAGACAGCGGGGGCAACCTGGTGGCGGTGACCATTTCGCACGGAGGCGATTTTGGATCGTGTGTCACTGTGCCTGGCACGGGCATTATCCTCGGACACGGAATGTGCCGCTTTGATCCGCGTCCCGGCCGCCCGAACTCGATTGGCCCCGGCAAGCGTCCTCTCAACAACACCTGCCCCACCATCCTGCGGTTGCCCGGCCGCGATGTGGCCCTGGGCCTTCGCGGAGGCCGCCGGATCGTCAGCGTCGTCATCGAAATGTGCCGCCGGATCGTTGACCTGCAGGCTTCGGGATACGAAGCCGTGTCCGCTCCCCGCATCCATCTCGAGGGCCAGGAACCCATCCTCGCGCTTCCATCGCTCGACCCCGCGGCGGTTGCGGCGCTGAGAACTCTCGGCCACAACCTGACTGTGCAATCCGGCATCGGAGGTAATGCCGGTGTCGCAGAGCGCCTTGCCGGCGGCGCGCTGCGTGCCGGCAGTAACGTCTGGGCGGTTGGAGCGAGCTAAAGCCAATACTGTTCACTTAACGATTCTGATCCGCTTGGCGACGTCAAGGCGACGAGTGCGTTGGGGTGCTCGCGGCCGCAACGGATAGTTACTCATCTTCCGCTTCACTCCGCGCGGGTTGATGCGAT
>JADLBG010000830.1 GCA_020847895.1 Bryobacterales bacterium | reverse complement strand
GCGCCTTTGTACTCGTATTCGATATTGGCGGGGATCTTCCACTTTTTAGCCTTCAATAGTTGAAGGACGCCCTTGATGTCGGTGTCCCCTTCGCCAAAAGGTAAGTTGGCGCTCTGGTGCTTCTTGCGGTCCTTGATGTGCAAGGTCACGGTGCGGTCGTGATGTTTGTTGAGGAAGTCGATGGGGTCGTAACCGGCGGCGGTGAAGTGGCCGATGTCGAGGTTGACGCCGATCCACTTGGATTCGGACATCGCTTTTTCGAAGCTTTCGGGGCGGGCGAACTCGTTGGGATCCTTGAGATTATCGTGGCCGTGCATGCCCACCATCAACCGGTGCTTTTCGGCGACCGGGGCGACGCGTTTTGCGACGGAGACCGTGGCGGAGGCTGTAATGCACTTGGCGCCGAGGGCTTTCGCCATTTCGAAGCCGCGCTCGATTTCCTGGTCAGTGAAATCGTCTCGGAAGCTGTAGTTGTAGGCGTAGAGGGTGATGCCGGCGGCTTTGAATTTGGCGGCGGCCTGCTTGAAGTGGTCCATGGACACGGAGGCGCGCCACTTGCGCTGTTCCTCGCGCCCTTCAGGACCGCGCTGTTGCCGCGGTTCGACATGGCCCTGCCAGAGTTCACATTCGCTGAGACCGATCTGCGACATTGCTTTGATGGCGTCGTCGAGGGAAGGGAGCGTGCGGAAGCTGTAGGACTGGGCTCCGATCCAAACTCCGTGGATTTTGGAGTCGGGCTTTCCGGCGGCGAGAGCCGCTGCCGAGGGCAGGGAGGCCAAGGCGAGTTTTCCGAAGTGGCGTCTGTTGTACATGGTCACCCCTGATTTTACTTCAGCGGGTGGAAGACTGGAGTTCGCGGCCGATTTCGAGAAGGCGGTTATACTTGGCGAGGCGTTCGGAGCGGGTGATGGAGCCGATCTTGATCTGTCCGGCTCCGGAGGCGGTGGCGAGATCGGCGAGGAAATCGTCTTCGGTTTCGCCGGAGCGGGCGGAGATGACCGCGCGGAAGCCGGCCTCGCGGGCGCGGTCGATGACGGTGAAGGTTTCGGTGAGGGTGCCGATCTGGTTCATCTTGACGAGCACTGAGTTGGCGCAGGATTCATCGATGCCGCGGTTGAGGCGGTGAATGTCGGTGGTGAAGAAATCATCGCCGACGAGTTGAGTGGACTCGCCGAGGCGTGCGGTAAGCAGTTTCCAGCCTTCCCAATCGTCTTCGGCGATACCGTCTTCGATGGAGGTGACGGGGTAGCGCGCGCGCCAGCCGGCGAGCAGGTCCACCATGTCTTCGCTTGAAAGCGAGCGTGACTCGGTTTCCAGGGCGTAGGCGCTGCCGCGAAGGAAGTGAGAGGCGGCGACATCGAGAGCGATGGAGACTTCGGCGGCGGGTTGAAAGCCGGCGCGTTCGATGGCTTGAGTGAGGAAGGCGAGAGCCCGCTCATTCGATTCGAGCCTGGGGCCCCAGCCGCCTTCGTCGGCGACGCCGGTGAGGAGGCAACCGGCTTGTTCGAGGAGGAGGCGGGTTTGGCGGTGCACGGCGACGATGGCCTCGAGTTGGCGCGGGTAGCCTTCGATGCCGTGAGGGATGACGAGGAAATCCTGAAACTCGATGTTGCGGCCGGCGTGGAGGCCGCCCGAGAGGATATTCGTCATGGGAACGGGAAGAGAGGGGCGGCGCCGTCCCGCGAGGTAGCGCCATAAGGGGACGCCGTAGGACAGAGCGGCGGCCCGGGCGGCGGCGCAGGAGACGGCGAGGATGGCGTTGGCGCCGAGGCGGGATTTGCCGGGGGTTCCGTCGAGCGCGATCATGCGGGCGTCGAGGGAAGCCTGCTCATCGGCGCGGCAGCCGAGGAGAGCGGGGGCGATGTGGGCGCGCACGTTTTCGACGGCTCGGAGGACGCCCTTGCCGGCGTAGCGGGCGGGGTCCTGATCGCGCAGTTCGAGGGCTTCATGGGTTCCGGTGGACGCGCCGGAGGGGGCATGGGCTTTGGCGAGGATACCGTTGGTGAGGCGGCAGGAGGCGGCGACGGTCGGGTTGCCGCGGGAATCGAGGATTTCCCAGGCGTCGATGGCGGAGATGTACATGCGAGACTCCTTCCATTGTGCCTTCTTTTCCGCGCAATAATAGAAGCTGGGCCATGTTTCGTACGATTCGGGAGCAGATTGACACTATCTTCCGGGAGGATCCGGCGGCAAAGAGCGTGCTGGAGATCTGGTTCTGTTACCCGGGCTTTCATGCGATTCTGCTGCACCGGCTGGCCCACTGGCTATGCCGGAGGAAGGTGCCGTTTCTGCCGCGGTTGATCTCACAGGTGGGGCGCTTTTGCACGGGAATCGAGATCCATCCCGGGGCGACGATCGGCAGGCGGTTCTTCATTGACCATGGTATGGGTGTGGTGATCGGCGAGACCGCGGAGATCGGCGATGATGTGCTGTTGTATCAGGGGGTGACGTTGGGCGGGACGGGGAAGGAGAAGGGAAAGCGGCATCCGACGCTAGGAAACAACGTGGTGGTGGGGACGGGGGCGAAGGTTTTGGGCAACATTCACATTGGCGACCACGTGAAGATCGGGGCGGGATCGGTGGTGGTGAAATCGGTTCCGGACCATTCGACAGTGGTGGGGGTGCCGGGACGGATCGTGCGGTCGCGCAACGAGGCGGTGGAAGTGTTGGAGCACGGGAAACTGCCGGATCCGGAGATGCAGGCGATTGATGAGTTGAAAGCGCGAGTGGAGGAACTCGAGTCCCAGTTGCGCGCTTTGAAGGCTCCGAAAGCAGAGAAAATTTCCTACTGAGTATGCGCGGCCCCATCGAATTGGATGGTCCCAAAGCGCGCGCGTATTTGGCGGCGCGCGAGGGTTGCGCCGCGCAGGATTTGCGGATTACGGCGTTGGGCGGGGGCGTAAGCAATCATGTGCTGCTGGTGGAGGCGCCGGAGCGGCGTTACATCGTGAAGCAGTCGCTCGCGAAATTGCGGGTGCAGGAGGACTGGTTCTCGCGGCGGGACCGGATTTGGCGGGAATCGGAGGCGCTGCAGTTTCTAGCGGGCGTGCTTCCGGAGGGCGCTGTGCCGCGAGTGTTGTATGAAGATCGGGAAAACTATCTGTTCGCGATGACGGCGGCGCGCGGTGAGCGAACCTGGAAAGAAGCGCTGATGGCGGGCGAGGCGACCGGGGAGCAGGCGGAGTTCATCGGGCGGATGCACAAGGCGCTGTTGCAGGGGAGCGCGGGAAGCGCGCGCCTGCGGGAGGCGTTCGCCGATCAGGAGGTATTCGATCAACTGCGGCTTGATCCCTACTACCGGTTCACGGCAACAAGGCATCCGGAGATGGGGATGCTGTTCGAGGCGGCGATTGCGCGGTGCAATAGGGAGCGGACGGGGTTGGTGCACGGAGACTGGAGCCCGAAGAACCTGATGGTGGATGGGAACCACGTTACGGCTATCGACTTTGAGGTGATTCATTATGGGGATCCGGCGTTCGATTGCGCTTTCCTGTTGAATCATCTGCTGTTGAAGAGCTTTTTCCGGCCGCGGTTCGCCGGCTTGTACCGGCGGTGCGCGGAGAAATACTGGCGAACGCTGGAGGCGGGAAAGGGAGTGGGGGCGGGGACGGTGGCGCACCTGCCGCTGCTGATGATGGCGCGTATGGACGGGAAATCGCCGGTGGAGTATATCAGGGAAGAGCCGCTGCGAGAGCGGATACGCAGTTTTGCGAGGCATCTGGCGGAAGCGCGGCCGGCGTCGGTGGAGGATGTGCTGGGGTTGGCGTACGCCGAACTTGCGACTGACATACAATGAGGGCTGGTGGTAGCAACCATGAGACGCCAGGTGGCATTTATTCACACGTCCCCGGCCGCGATTCCGATGTTGGCCGATTATTACCTGGATCACGCCCCGGAACTCGAGATCACGAATCTCCTCGATGACGGGATTCTGCGATTCTTCGCGAGACAAAAAGAAAGCGAAGCCGAGGAGCGGTTTGTGGACCTGCTGTGCGCGGCCCGCGATACGTACAACTCCGAACTGGCGATGGTGACGTGCTCGGCGGTTTCGCGGAACATGATGAGGCGTCTTGAAGATGCGACGGGACTGCCGCTGGTGAAGATTGATGAAGCACTGGCGCTCGAAGCGGTGACATCGGCGCGGCGGTTGGGAGTGCTGGTGTCGTTTCCGCCGACGCAGGCGGTGATTCGCAAACTGCTCGAAGATGCGGCCGCGGACGCGGGTGTGGAAGTGGATCTGACGTTCAAGCTGGTGCCGGAAGCGTATGAGGCATTGCTCGGCGGCAAGAACATCCATCATGATGAGTTGTTGCTCGAAGGGTTAGAGGAACTGGGGCGGGAACCGGTGGATGCGATTGTGCTGGCGCAGGTATCGATGGCGCGGCTGTTGAGGAAGTTGCCGCCGCTTCCGGTGCCGGTTCTATCGAGTCTGCGGGCGAGTTTGAACACGATCCGTGAACGGCTGGGCGCCATTGCCACGGCCACCCATTGAAATTGAGGCAATTGTTAGGAGCGAATCTGGAATGAGAACGAATCCCGTGAAGGTTTCCGATTGGCGCGGTGTGTTTCCCGTGCCGCCCCTTGCCAGGCGCAATGACGCCAGGCGGGGGATTGATTGGGCGGAGAACGACCGGCTGGTGCGTCACATGGAAGCCGGCGGAATGACGCGTTTTCTGTATGGAGGAAACGCCTTTCTGTATCACGTGACCCTGGGAGAGTACGAGGAGATGCTCGGATGGCTGAACGGCTTTGCCGGCCATTTGTGGGCGATTCCGAGCGCGGGTCCGTCGTACGGGCGGCTGATGGATCAGGCGCCGCTGCTGCGGCGGTATCCGTTTCCGGCGGTGATGCATCTGCCATGCGGAGATCCGCGGGATGCGGCGGGGCTGGCACGCGGATTGCGCGAGTTTGCGGAAGCGTCGGGGACGCCTCTGATTCTTTATTTGAAGGACGAGCACAACTTCGGCGCGAATCTGGAAGCGGGGCTGGATGCCGTGGCGGGGATGGTGAGCGACGGGATTTGCGTCGGGATCAAGTATGCGGTGGTGCGGAAGGATCCGGGAGTGGATCACTATTTGGAGGCGCTGCTGCGGCGCGTGGACCGGAACGTGGTGTTGAGCGGGATTGGGGAACGTCCGGCGATCACGCACCTGCGGGATTTCGGATTGCCGGGGTTCACGACGGGTAGCGGATGTCTTGCTCCGGCGCTGAGCAACCGGATTCTGGAAGCCTGCCACAAGGAAGACTACGGTCCGGCAGAGGAAGTGCGACGGGCGTTTCTGGCGCATGAGGATTTGCGCGATGCGTGGGGTCCGGCACGGGTGCTGCACGCGGCGACGGAACTGGCTGGGATCGCGCGGACGGGGAGCGTGCCGCCGTTCGTAAGCGAATTGAGCGAGCGGCAGAAAGAGGAACTCGCGCCGGTGGCGCAGGCTCTGGCGACGGCGAACACGGCAGTAGCGGTGTAATGGGCGTCTGGGAAGGTAAGGTGGCGGCGCGTCATCGCCGCCATCCTCCGGACTACCTGCGTCGGGGCTGAAAACAGCTTGATGGGTTGATTCCGCGGCTATTGTCCGCGGGAATGGGCGATCAGTTCCTCCACTGTGGGGGTGGGCGATCCGCGCCGGGCTGATGTCGCGCGGCGTGCCGATCAGGTGGTGACCAGGCGCTGGGCGACGGCGATGTCCGCGCCCGCTGGGACAGCGCCCCCGAGGAAATCCGCGAGTTGAAACGTGCGGGGCGGCGCGGGATTGAGGATGTCGAGGGTGAGCATCGCGCGCGGTTGAGCGGCAAGAGCGCCGCTGAGGGTGCGCGAGGCTTCGGCGAACACCATTTGCGCAACGGCGCGGAACGTGGCGAGATCGGCAAACACGCTGTTGCCGATGAGCTTTCCGAAGGCGGAGGTGATGTCGGCGGCGAAGTCGGCGAGGCGTTTCACGGCTTGTGTGGGCGACGTGCCGGCGACGGAGAGGAACTTCTGAATATCCTTGAGGGCATCGTTCGCCTTTTCGACGACTTGCGCTTCAAAGAGGAGAAGACTTTCAAAGAGGATGTCGCCGAATGGCGTAGTAGCTCCGGAGAGGATGTTTACGGCTTCCGGGTTTTGATAGAACTGCACTGTACTGTGCAGGCCGACTTCTTCCAGGCGTAAACGGAGTTCCGGGAGCATGGCCAGCAGATTGCCGGCGGTGGTGGAATGAGACGCGGCGGCGCGGCGGAGTGTGATGTCCACATGGTCCCAGAAGACGCTGCCGCCGCCGGTTTCGCTGAAGTCCGTGCCGTTGAACTTGACGGCTGCGGGAAGGGAAGCCCAGGCGAGGAGCGGGGCGCTGGAGGCGAGGTTGGCGAGTTTGCCGATGTCGCTCAGGTAGAACGTAGTGAGGTACGACCTGAGCGAGCGCTGGATGGCGACGGACATCTGCTGGGCGGCGGCTTTCACGTTGGCGATGGGGAGCAGCCACGCGCCGAGGGCGTCGCCCGGAATGGTGACCTCGAAGGAAGCGCAGAGGTCGCCGTAGGTTTCAGGCCCATTGTGGAGCTTCTCTTCGGAGGTGCTCTCGAGCATGTTGTACCAGGTGCTGAGGCTGGTTCCGGTGGCGAAATGGCCGGCCATGTACTGAATGAGGAAGGGCCGGGTGACGGCTTCGAGTTCCTCGCGCTTCATTTTGGGTTTGGCGTAGAGCAACTGGTAGGTCCAGGTGTTGCCGTTGCCCGGGTGAATGCGCAGATCCGGTGAAGAGAAGCCGAGGCGCGAGACGGCTGCGGCGATGGTGACAGTGAGGCTGCTCGAGAACTTGTTGCGCACGGTGACGGTGGTGGATCCAGTGGCGTCGTAGAGAAGGATGCGTCCGCCGTCGTCTTCGGGGTGGACGCCGGCGAGCGCGGTGGTGACGCTTTGCGTCTGGAAATTGAAGCGGGGGAGGGAGATTTCGAGCGTGCTCTTGCGGGACAGTTCATGCGTAAGCACGGCGGCGTTGAGCTGCACGGTGGAAAGGGGGGTGGTGAAGAGATTGTCGAGTCCGGCATTGCCGCTGGTGAGGACATCCTTGAGCAGCGCCCGGGCTTTGGCGTCGGAGGTGT
>JADLBG010000829.1 GCA_020847895.1 Bryobacterales bacterium | reverse complement strand
TTTGGCTGATGAAGGTATCGCCCTGCTCGCCCGCGGTGGAACCGGCATATGCGATGCTCTCGAAATACCAGTCGCCGCCGCGGTTGTCGGCATTCTGCATCCAGTTGTAGCGGCTGGTGTTGTTCCCTCCCATGCGGTTCAGGGGGAGGTTCAGGTCGGCCAACTGCGTAGTGGAGGCATAGGCGACTCCGTAAACGCGCGGATCGATGCGGCGCAGATTCGCGGAGGCATCCACGGTGATTGTCGCGGCGGCGTTCTGCCCCCAAACAGGCCCTGCGAACCGGAGGATTATGAGGAATATAGCTGTGGGGCCCGGCATCATGGCCAGTATGAATCAAATTGAGTACTGGTACTATTAGTGAATTCACTGAGGATCAATTGGGAGGAAATTGCCGGATTCGGGTCTATAATGTCAGTAGATGACGCGCCGCGTTTTAGTTTGCGGTACGTGGCGTGAGGCGCTTGCCTTTCTCCTCCTTGCATGTCCAGCGTTTGCCTCCGCGGCTGGACTGTCATTGCCGGAACGGACGGGGGCCGCCGGATCAAGCCTTACGGCTCCACTGAATTTCACAGCGCAGGGTAATTCGATCACCGGGCTGCAATTCGACTTGCAATACGACAGCAGCGTGATGAACGTGACTTTCACCGCCGGGGAAGGTTTACGCGCGGCAGGGAAGAACCTCTACAGCGTCCTTGCGGACTACAACCGGCGCCGCATCCTGGTGATTGGCACAAATCAGAACCCCTTGCCGGATGGCGTTCTGCTGAACACATACATTAACCTTTATCCGCATGCCAAGGCCGGGACGTACACGTTCACCGTTACTCGGGCATCCGCCACGAACGCCGCCGGAGTCAACCTGCCGCTGTCGGTAACGGCAGGTAACATCACTGTGAAAGGCGGACAAGATCAGGCGGTGCGCCTTTCATCGGATGGCGTGGTGAATGCCGCCAGCATGGCGGCGGGTCCGGTAGCCCCGGGAGAGGTGATCACGCTCATCGGATCGGACCTTGGCCCTGTCTATCCGGTGCAGGCTGCCGCGGATCACCTGGACACGGAGTTGAACGGCACACGGGTGCTGCTGAACGGGGTAGCCGCGAGTCTGCTGTTTGCCAGCCCGAATCAGATTAATGCGATTGTACCGGTGGAAGCCGCAGGCGGTGACACGGTAAGGCTGGAGGTGCAGACGGAGGGCTCCACTCGGGCCCAAGCGGCGGTTGCTTCCGCGGCAGCCTCCCCGGCCCTGTTCACCGCTGACGCGACGGGGGTGGGACAGGCAGTGGTGTTCAATCAGGACGCGAGTCTGAACTCCGCGCTGAACCCTGCCGCGAGGGGGGCGGAGGTGTTTCTTCTGCTCAACGGCGGCGGATCGAATCAGAGCGCGGGCGTTTCCGTTCAGATCGGCGGGGCGGCGGCAGAGATAGTGGATCTCTCTCCGTCTTCAGGAGTGGTTCCGAGTTTGACTCTGGTGCGCTGCCGTGTGCCGGGTGAGATCATGGCGAGCCAGACCAGCGCGCTGACGGTGACCGTGGGGGCGACGGCGAGCCCATCCGGCGTCACCCTATCGGTGCAGTAATACGCCGATTCCCGGGTACCCTTCCCCGGAAAATCCTGCTAAAGATAAGAAGAGCTTGCGGATTCGCGCGGTGACGAGCGATAAGAGAAAATATGGAAGTGTGCGGAGAACGGGCAAAGAGCCAGGCGCCGCTGAGTACTGTTGTGAGCGATGACATAGAGATTCTGCTCTCCGCGCTCAATCACATGGACGCGGCGGTTGCGGTGACGGATGCCGAAGGCATCTTTCAATGGGTGAACCCTGCCTTCACCGCGCTCACGGGTTACACGCTTGAGGAAGCCAACGGGCAGACGCCGCGTTTGCTCAAATCGGGGCATCATGAGCAGGAGTACTACAGCCGCATGTGGAGCGCTTTGCGAAGCGGCAAACCCTGGAAAGGCGAGTTCATCAACCGCCGCAAGGACGGCAGCCACTACGTCGAAGAACAATGCATTACTCCAGTGCTTGATTCCACGGGCGCGGTACGGCGCTTTGTCACCGTCAAGAGAGACGTCACTTCCGGGAATTCCAGGCGCGGCGCCCTGGTCCGTTCGGCGGGGAAAGACGGAGCCTGCCACTTCTTCAATGGCGAATGGCTCCAGTTTCGTGGACGCGTATTGCATGAGGAACACGGCGGCGGCTGGATGGCGGGAGTTCACCCGGAAGACAGGGCAGGTCTCACCGAAGCGCTGGATTGCGCATTCATGAGGCGCGCCAGCCTGCAGGTGCGCTACCGGCTGCTCCGGCATGATGGCGAATACCGTCAAATCCTGGATTCCGGAAATCCCCTGTTTGATTGCGAGGGTGTCTTTTCGGGCTATCTCCACGAGTGTGAGGACATCACGGCGCGCGAGAGCATGGAGGGAAGCTACCTGAGGAACATGCTCGACATCTGGGAGCACTCAAGCGACGGCATGCGTCTGACAGATGCCGGCGGAGCGGTGCTGCTGGTCAATGATGCCTATTGCCAGATGGTTTCCCTCGATCGCGGGCAGATTGAGGGACAGTTGTATACGGTGGTTTACGGCGGAGAAGACCGCGACCGCGCCCTTGCCGCCTACCGCAACCGTGTGCAGCGCGGCGAAATCCAAACGCGGTTTGAGCGTCAGTTGACTTTGTGGAACGGCGAGAAGCGCTTTCTCGATGTGTCCGCCGCGACGATTCAATCGGCGGAAGGGGTTCGGGTGCTGACCATCTTCCGCGACGCCACGGAGCGGAAACTGGCGGAAAGGCGCATTCAGGAACTCACGGAACGGCTGGTGCTGGCGACACACTCAGCCAGCATTGGCGTATTCGACCATGACTTCGCGACCGGTCTCTCGGTGTGGAACGACGGCATGCACGAGTTGTTTGGAATCGAGCCGGACGTTTTCGAAGGGACCTTCGAGGAGTTCATCAGCAGAGTGCATCCGGAGGACAGGGAGATGATTCCGCGGCACGTAGAGACGGCGCGCCGCACCGGGTCCAGCGGACAGATAGAATTCCGAATCTTCACTCCCAGGGGAATGCGCATTGTCGAGGCGCAGGCCATCTGCCAGTTTGACGAGGAGGGCCGGCCCGCGCATCTCGTGGGGATGAATCGCGATATTACGGAACAAAGAAGCGCGGCGGGGGCGCTGCGGGAGAGCGAGGAGCGCTACCGCTCCGTGATCGCCGCCATGGCGGAGGGGGTTCTATTGCTCGACGCCGCTGGAATCATCCTGACGTGTAATTCCGCGGCGGAAAGAATTCTCGACCGGCGATCCCAAGACATGATCGGGAGGCGCATTTCGGAACTGGGCATCGAGATCATCCGGGAGGACGGGTCACCCCGGACGCCGGAGGAGTACCCGTCCCGCATCACCATTCTCTCCGGCAAGCCTACTCTGGGTATTGTCATCGGCTTGCGCCGGAACACTGGAACCACATGGATCAGCATCAATTGCGAACCTGTCTTCCGGGAGGGCGGCGCCGTTCCCTACGCCGTCGTGTCGTCGTTTACCGACATCACGGCGAGGAAGTTGGCGGAAGAGAAAGCGGAGCGTGATTCCCGAGAGATGGAGATCCTGGTGGGGAAGCTGGCGGAAGAAAAGGAGCGCGCCGAGGCAGCCACACGCATCAAGAGCGAGTTCCTCTCTTCGATGAGCCATGAAATTCGCACTCCGATGAACGGAATCATGGGCATGACGCGACTGCTGCTCGATTCTCCGCTCGGCGCCGAGCAGGAGGCGTACGCCCAAGCCATCCGGCACTCGAGCGATGCGCTGCTGACGATTGTCAACGACATTCTGGATTTTTCGAAGATGGAGGCGGGCAAGCTCGAGTTGGAGGATTTGCCCTTTGATCTACAATCGGCGGCCGAGGATGTGCTGGATCTGCTGCGGGTGAAAGCGCATGAGAAGGACCTTGACCTGGCGCTGTGGTACGGGCCTGAGGCTCCGCGCCAGTTCATGGGCGACTGCGGGCGTGTGCGGCAGATTCTGGTCAACCTGGTGGGAAACGCCATCAAGTTCACGGAGCGCGGGCACGTGCA
The DNA here is from genome assembly GCA_020847895.1 of Bryobacterales bacterium. Classification (GTDB taxonomy): domain Bacteria; phylum Acidobacteriota; class Terriglobia; order Bryobacterales; family Bryobacteraceae; genus CADEFT01. The sequence goes on along the minus strand of JADLBG010000829.1, from coordinate 10,471 downwards.
GGTGAGAATCAACTGCGTTGAGGCGGGGAATGGGGCGGCGCGGATGGCGGTGGAGGTGGAGGACACGGGCATCGGAATTCCGGCGCAGAAACTGCCGCAACTCTTCACGATGTTCACGCAGGGCGACGCCTCAACGACGCGGAAATACGGAGGGACCGGGTTGGGCCTGGCGATCTCGAGGCGCCTCGCGGGCTTGATGGGGGGCACGCTGACGGCGGGCAGCAGGTATGGCAAGGGATCCACGTTTCGCCTGGAGTTGAGGCTGGCGCAAGCTCCGTGTGAAGCGGGCGCGGATGGGGTCTTGTCCGGAAAGCGAGTCCTGATTGCGTGCACACGCGCGAATACGCGTACTTCTCTGGTGAACCTGTGCGGCCAATGGGGCATGGAAACGGACTCCGCCGAAGAGCCGCAAGCGGCGCAAAGACTCTGCAAACCCGGTTTCCATGACGTGATCCTCTGGGACGCGAGTTGGCCGGCTCCGCGGACAGAAGCGCCGCTGCTATGGATCTCTTCGAAAGGCGCGGCGGCGGACGGGAGGTACCCGCGGCTCTCGCCTCCGGTACGCGCTTCGCTGCTGCGAAAGGCGCTCTTGAGCCAGTTGGGGGCGCCGGGCAGCGGGTATTCCGTAGGGCCGGCGGAGGGCAGTGACAGACCGTCGGAGCGTTCGGGAGAGGCGCCCTTCCACGGTTCGCGCGTCCTCGTGGTGGAGGACAACTCGATCAATCGGGCGGTGGCGAAGGCACTGCTTGCGAAGTTCGGCTGTAGTGTGAGTCTCGCCTGCAACGGGGCGGAAGCAATCACGATGGCTGCCGGCACCTCCTTTGACCTGATCTACATGGATTGCCAGATGCCGGAACTGGACGGCTACCAGGCGACGGCGGCGATTCGCTCCCCGGATTCGGCCAACGCGCGCACGCCGATTGTCGCCCTCACGGCTTCTGTTCTGCAAACGGACCGCGAGCGATGTCTGGCAGCCGGGATGGATGACCACGTAAGCAAACCCATCTCTCCGGAGACGCTGTTCGCGTCGCTCGAGAAGTGGCTGGCGAAATAAGTTCAGGCCGCAAGGGCGTGGCGCGCCAGCAACTCGACGAGCGCCCTCGCCACGCGCTCCCGGTGTTCGGCTTCGAAGGGGCTGTATGGTTCGGCCATGGCATCGAGACAGATTCCCAATAGAGAGAGGGCGTACTTCAATCCCTTGAGATAGCTGGAAGCATAGGTACCTGCCGAGTAGATCCCCTCGCTGACATCGAGGACGGCCTGCTGAAGCCGGCCGGCCTCGACGGTGTTGCCGGAGGCGCATGCCTGGTAGAGGGAGACATAGAGGGAGGGAAACATGTTCGCTCCTCCATTCACGCCGCCGGTGGCCCCCGCGCTCATTGCGGGGACCATCAGTTCCTCGGGACCCATCAGGACCGCGAAATCGGGACGTTTCTCGCGTAGCCGGCAGATGCGCTGAAAGTACATGAGATCCGCGGAACTGTCTTTCAGTCCGGCGACAGCGGGGATCTCCATGAGTTGCCGCACGGTATGGGGTTCGAAGACGACTCCGGTGTGGCTCGGCATGTTGTAGAGGAACAGGGGTAAGGGAGAAGCCTCGGCCATGCGGGCAACGTGGCGCACGAGTTCGGTCTGAGCCACGGGGAAGTAAGATGGTCCGGCATAAACCACCGCCTGGGCTCCCGCGGTTGCGGAGAATTCCGCCAGTTCAAGGGCTTCCTGGGCGCAGGGATGAGTAATTCCGACGAGAACCTGGGCGCGGCCCGAGGAGGCCTGGCAGACTCGCCGCACCACCTCCCTCTGGACCTTGCCGCTGAGACTAGGCCCCTCGCCGGTGGTTCCCAAGACGAAGAGGCCCTGCGCGCCGCCTTGAATGACATGTTCGGTGAGCCTGTCGAGGCCCTCGGGGTCGAGACGTCCGGCATTCGACAGAGGAGTGACCATCGGCACCGTGATGCCGGAGAGAGGGTGAGACAATTCCATGCGACTAAACCCAGTGTATTCGAGTTGCCCCGGGGAATCCCAGTCCCCGGCCGGGTTTAGTACCTTCTCACGGAGGTGGGCGCAAGTACGGGGAGCGTGCGGACCGGCGATCGAGGGGAATGGCTGAGGTACTCCCGGACTTCTTCGTCGGTCAGGGAGGGAAATTTTTCATACCACGACTCGATGGCGCCGAAAGGTTCGGGTGAGATAAGGTAAATTACGTCGTTGGCCAAGGGCCACAGGCGGACGAGGCGTTCGCGGGGGAGCACCGGGGCGGCGAAGATCACCGACTGCGCACCGTTTTCGCGCAGGGCGGCGATGGCCTTTTCGACGACCAGACTTTCGCTCGCGCCGTCGTCGAGGAGGAGGACAATCTTTCCGTTCACGCCGCGCGGCGGACCCCAGAGAACGGAACACGGCAATTTCAGGGGGTGGGCCACCTCAAGGCCCACGACCGCTCCGCCGCGAGGAAGGGCCACGACCACGCAATCCTGGCGGTGTGCATAGTCCGTCAGACAGGTGGCAAGCAGGCGACCTGCCTCGCTCCGGTCCTTCAGTTTCGTATGCATAGACTCCTGCTGGAGTACTTGCAATTCGCTCACCACAGAGACGGGCGAGGGCATCACCACGCGGCAAGCGGAATGCAGGTTAGAACGACGTGGCGGAAGCGAAATCACGCGCCGTGAGGTTTGTGGCGTCCTTTCACGTTCGCACCTCGGAAGAGATCCTGCATGAACTCGGCACCAGCCGCAGCGGGCTGAGCAAGGAAGAAGCGCTGCGAAGGCTGGAATTGTATCATCACAACCGCATTGAAACACTGCGTCAGGAAACCCTTCTGCCCAAATTCGTGGCTCAGTTCACCCACATGATGGCGGTCCTGCTGTGGATTGCCGCCGCAATAGCCTTCGTGGCGGGAATTCCGCGGCTCGGATTCGCCATTTGCGGGTTAAATCTCATCAACGGGCTGTTCAGTTTCTGGCAGGAATACAAAGCGGAGAAGGCATTACAGGCTCTGCGCAGGCTTCTTCCCCAGGTGGCGGAGGTGGCGCGGGGCGGCATGCGGCAGAAGATCGATGCCGAAACACTGGTTCCGGGCGATTTGTTGGTGTTGAAAGAAGGCGACCATATCTCGGCCGACGCGCGCGTCATTGATTGCACTCAGCTTCGGATCGACCAGTCGTCCTTGAGCGGAGAAAGCCGGCCGGTCCGCAAGACGGCGGAGGCGCAGGCGGATTCCGAACATGCGATCAGCGAGTTTTCGAACATAGTTTTCGCGGGCACCAACGTCACCGCGGGCAATGGACTGGCGGTTGTCTTTGCCACGGGAATGCACACGGAATTCGGAAAGATCGCGCGCCTGACGCAGACTTTGCGCGAAGAGCCGAGTCCCCTCGAGCAGGAATTGACACACGCGACGCGCGTTGTGTCGTATGTCGCTCTGGCGGCGGGATTCCTTTTCTTCGTCATCGCGGCCGCGCTCGGCACGCTGCCGCTGTCGCAGAGCTTCTTCTTCGCCTTAGGCATGATTGTCGCGTTTATTCCAGAGGGATTGCTGCCGGCTCTCACGCTGGCGCTGGCGCTGGGAGCGCAGCGCATGGCGAAGCGCAATACGCTCATCAAGCGGCTGTCGGCCGTGGAGACATTGGGATGCACGACGGTTATCTGCTCGGACAAGACGGGAACACTCACACGGAATGAAATGACGGTGCGCGCCTTATGGACGCCCGAGGGCAGCTACGAGCTTACCGGCAGCGGGTATTCACCAGCAGGGCGGCTGCTCTTGCACGGGGAGGAAGTTGTCGAGATCCCGAAAGGGGTTACGCAGCTTTTGCATGCCGCCGTTCTCTGCAACAATGCAAGATTGGTGCCTCCGGATACACTCTCTCAGTCCTGGAGCGTTCTTGGCGACCCGACGGAAGCCGCCATGCTGGTGGCCGCGCGTAAGGTGGGGATGCACTATGAGACAGAGTCGCGCCAGTACCCGCGGACGTCTGAAATAGCCTTCGATTCGCATCGCAAACGAATGACCACGGTGCACGGCAGCCTGGCCTGCGTCAAAGGCGCGCCGCATGAGGTGATTTCGCTGTGCACGCGGATACACGAAGGCACCGAGCGAGCCATGAGAGGGGAAGATCGAGAACGCGCGGCGCTCGCTTCGGACAGGCTGGCCGCGCAAGGACTGCGTGTACTCGGTGTCGCGAAGAGGACTCTGCCATCCGAAATGTGGGAACACTCGAGCAAGGCGGTGGAATGCGACCTCACCTTGCTGGGCCTGCTCGCCATGGCGGATCCGCCTCGCGACGGCGTCCTCGAGGCCGTCGGTAAATGCCACCGGGCCGGGATCCGCATGATCATGATCACGGGCGACTACGGAATTACGGGCTCGGCCATCGCGCGCCAGATCGGGCTTGCGAAAGAGCCCGCGGTATTGAACGGCTACGATCTGCAGTCGATGCCGGAGGAGGAGTTGACGAGCCGGCTGAGCGAGGATGTGATCGTGGCCCGAGCGACGCCGGAGGACAAACTGCGCGTGGTGCGCGCGCTGCAAAACATGGGGCACATTGTCGCGGTGACCGGCGACGGGGTGAACGATGCGCCCGCGCTCAAGAGGGCCAATATCGGCGTGGCCATGGGCGCGCGCGGCGCGGATGTGGCGAGAGAATCGGCGGACATCATTCTGCTTGATGACAACTTCGCGACGATTGTGGATGCCGTGGAGGAAGGGCGGGCCGTCTACGCAAACCTGCGTAAGTTCATCACCTACATCTGCACCAGCAACGCGCCGGAGGCGGCTCCGTTCCTGTTCTATGCGTTCAGCGGCGGCCGTGTTCCCATTGCCTTAAACGTGATGCAGATTCTCTCGATAGACCTTGGCACGGACATGGCTCCCGCGCTCGCGCTGGGCGCGGAACCGCCCGAACCGGGCATCATGGACCGCCCACCCCGCCGGCTAAACGAGCATCTTTTCAACTGGCGCATGCTGACGCGGGCTTACCTGCTGTTGGGCATTCCGCAGAGCATTCTCGCCATGCTGGCCTTCTATTGGGTGTACTGGCACAACGGCTATGCGGGGCGATGGGTGGATCTTCCGGCGGAAGGCGCGCTGTACGCACAAGCCTGCTCGCTTACGCTGGCGGCGGTGATTGCCACACAGATCGGGAATCTCTTTGCCCAACGCACCGAGCACACCAGCATCTTCCGCATGGGGCTGTCCGGCAATCCGCTGATCTGGTGGGGGATTGTTTCGGAGTTTGCGGTACTGTTCCTGCTGCTCTACGTGCCCTGGCTGCAGAACGCGTTTGGGACGCTGCCGATTAAAGCTTCCGATTTCGGGCTGCTGGCGGCGATGATGCCGGTGCTTCTGATCGTGGATGAGATACGGAAAGCCGTGGCGCGGCGATTGACCTGATCTCCGGGGCCAGCCGGCATAAGTCACGGGTTACATCGACAAATAGCCTTGCATTTCGGGCCGGGTGCGTTATTATTTTCTCAAGGTAAAGAAGCCGCCAGCGCAATGCCTCCAGAAAGCAACTCGCCTGGAGAGGTTCGGCGGGCCGATGCAAGCCGCCGCCCGGATGAATCCTATCATGCTTTTCTTTCCTATAGTCATGCCACGGATGGGCAATTGGCCGTCAACTTGTACAAAGGACTGCGACAGTTGGCATGTTCCCCTTTTCGCAGACCTGTGCTGAGGATTTTCCGGGACACGAGCAATCTCCCGGCCACTGCGTCGCTGTCAGGATCAATCGAACACGCGCTGAACCAATCGATCTTTCTGATCCTGCTGGCGTGTCCGGAATCCGCAAACTCAACGTGGGTTGCCCGGGAGATTGATTATTGGCTACGGCTGAAGGGCCCCAAAAATGTACTCATTGCACTTACTGGCGGCAACATCGCCTGGGATGAAGCAAGAAGTGATTTTGACTGGGATCGGACAACGGCGCTTCCCAGTGCGCTTCGCGGTGTTTGCCAAACCGAACCGTTGTGGGTCGATCTGCGTTGGGCACGCGACCGCAAGAGCATTTCGATTCGCGACATTCAGTTCCGGGACTGCGTTGCCAATCTCGCGGCTCCCTTATACAACCGCCCCAAAGAGGAACTGGCCGGAGAGGATATCCGGCAAGTCCGCCGCATGCGCAAATTGAGGACCGCAGCCATCGTATTGTTGATCATGCTTGGGACAGCACTCGCTTACACGGCCCACATCACAAACAGGAAGCAAAGGGAAGCGCAGACCGTGCGGTCAGTTCGTCTCGCGGAGGCAGCAGTCCAACAGATCAGCAAAGCGAGGCTACATACAGGCATCCTGCTGGCATTAGAGGCATTGAAGAGCGAACCGTTCCTGCCGCAAGCAGAGGCTGCGCTTTACCAGGTAATGCGCGCTTCAAGCGCCGGTCAGCTTGCGAGTTTGCCGCGCCCAACAGGTGCACATGTGGCTGCCAACCAAGCGACGTTCAGTCCTGACGAAATGCGCATCGTCACGGCTGCCGAGGACAATCGGGCCTATGTGTGGGATGTCAAAGCGGGCAAGCCGGCGGCTACTCTCGAAGGTCACAGTGAAATGGTGTGGTCAGCAGGGTATGACCAGGACGGGTCGTTCATCCTCACATCTTCCGCCGACGGCACTGCCCGGCTGTGGAATGCTCAGACCGGCAGCCAAGTACGCATATTCCGCGGCCACAAGGAGCCGGTTCTTCAAGCTATTTTCAGCCCGGATGGACATCGGATTACAACCGCTTCGGCGGATGGCACGGCGAGAATCTGGGATCGCGAAACGGGGGCCACGGTATTTGTGCTCCAGGGACACCAGCCGGACTTTGGGGTTTGCTGCGCGCAATATAGCCGGGACGGCACCCGGCTAATCACAGCTTCTTCTTTCGACGGTACAGCGCGCCTGTGGGATGCACAAACCGGATCTTCAGTCGCTACGTTCCATAACATGCCTCGGAGCGCGAGTATTCCGGCAGGTGAAAGCATTGTCGCCAGGTTCAGCCCGGATGGCCGATTCGCGCTCACCGCCCAGGCGGACGGCGAGCTTCGCATTTGGAGATCGGCAGATGGCTCACCCGCGGGCTCGATCCGAGTTCATCAGGGAGTGGTGTGCAAACTCGCTTTCAGTCCTGATGGCCTGTTGATGGCAACACTCTCGGCCGACGGAACCGCGCGTGTGTGGGACTGGGGAGCATGGTCTTCCGGAGGGGAGCGCACGCCGATCCGCGAAAAGGCTCAAATTCAGTGGCGAGAGGCCGGAGCCAGATCTCTGCGCCCACAAGGAATTGGTTTCGGAGCCGATCAGGACATCTTGATTACGGTCGACGACAAGTCGATGCACCTCTGGAGCATCGGGACGGAGAGTGCAGCGGCGACTGTGAACGGCGAGTTTCACGCCTTGTCGATGTCCGGAACCGGTAAACGTATGGCGACTATCGGGGATTTGGAAACCTCGATTTGGGAATTGGGACCAATAGCAACCCTCACACATTGTTGGCGTGAGAGTGGGAGAGTCGATTCGATTGCAGTCGGGCCCAAGGGACAACGTTTAGCCGTCGCAATCGGCCCTGAAGTCATTATCAGGGATGGCGCGAGCAGGGAGCGGCTACTGTCTGTTCAACCTGGAGGCGGCACGATCTCGCATATCGCTTTCGACGTGAACGGCAACCGGTTTCTGACGCTCTCCGCGGACGGTAGCGCACACATTTGGGCCACGCGTAACGGCGCCAAGTTGGCAACGCTTGGCAAGGAAGAGCCCTTGTTACGGAGCGTCTTCAGTCCTTCAACGGACGGCGTCGCGACGGCCACGGGCAGCCACAAACTACGGTACTCGAATGGGAAGGGAACGCTGGGCTGGATGGTTTCCGCGCATGAGGGTGAAATTCAGCAAGTCACATTCAGCGCAAACGGCGCAAGGATCCTAACAGCCTCCAGCGACGGAAGCGCACGCGTGTGGGATGCCAAGACAGGGAAACGAATTTCAACCGTGCATCCCCACGAAGGTGAACTTGGTATAGCCGATATAGGCCCGGATGGGAACCTCCTTGCGACCGGCGGTCGTGGTGCAAGAGATCCTATCTGCGTGTGGAAAGCAAGCGACGGCGAACACGTTCGGTGCTTCAGGGGGCACTTTGGGACGGTTAGGGAGATTCACTTCACCACTGAGGGGAAGCGTATGTTGACGGCGGCGGCGGATGGCACCGCCCGGATGTGGCTCCTGCGCGGGCCAGTCGAGCGGTCATTCGGCGCGCCTTGTTTTGGGCCATACGCAATGCTTCACGCGGCAATCGGCGGGAATCCCGAAAGGGTCGTCACTGTTTTCCTGAACGGACGGGTGGATGTTTCGAGCAGTCAATTGGATTCGCCTCTACTTACTTTTCACACCTTCGAGGGCACGCGCCGGGAAAAGCCATGCAACGTTGATCTGAAGAGCATGAGCTTCCGTCTGCGCGCGGCAGCGATCAGTTCCGACCTCCGACGGGTTGTTACCGCCATTGGCGACGAGTCCGTGACGCTTTTCGAGATGCCGTTGACGGAGGATCTTATTCAGATGGCCAGACGAATGACACCCCGAACTTTGAAGCCGGAGGAAATCGACCACGTTCTCGCGCAGTGAAAGTTTAAACTCGCCGCCAAGGAGGCGCCGGGGCCACTAGCCCTTCATATACTCGAGGAAGCGCCGGGCGTATTGATCGAGCGTGGCGATGCCGCCGCCATCGGCGAGCGGCGAGCACATCTCGTAGGCGACAGTGCCTTTGAACCCAGTGGCCACCAGACCGCGCAGGAATCCGCGGTAGTCGATAAAGCCTTCACCCATTGGCACGGCCTGGACGAAAGGCGTCCGCGGCTCGTAGTTCACCAGTCCGGCGTCGTAGCGGAAACGCGGGCGGGTCTGATAATCGGCGATGGTCGTATGCACCGTGAGCGCGCCCATATGCCGCGCGGCTTTCTCGACGTCCTCGCCTTGCAGCGCGGGCACCCAGGCATCGAACATCGCCTGGCAATTCGGCTCGTTCACGGTGCGGATGAGGTCATGCATCGTCTCATAGCCGACGGCCATATCGTGGTGGTTCTGGATGCCGAGGGTGACTCCCAGGTCCCCGATGCGCCGGGCGCATTCACGGAGGGTCTCGACGATCAAGCGCCACTGGCGGGAGTAGTCCGAGGCGGGATTATCGTAGCCCGTGAAGATGCGCACCTTGGTGGCGCCGAGATCGTAGGCCAGACGCGACAGTTCGAGAATGTAGTGCGTCTGGATTTCGCGGTGCGGCACCTCGCCGTGTTCCAGGTCCGCGGTGAGGTTGTTGTATCCGGCAATCACCACGTGGTTGAGCTTGCTCTTCTCGATCAGGCGCCGCAGATTGGCGCGTTCCTTTGGTCCGTAATCGAGGATGGAGAGATGGGGCCGCTTGGCCATGAGCATCACGCCGCCGAAGCCGAGCTTGGCGGCTTTCTTCACAAAATCCTCCACGCTGAGGAACGCCTGGCCCCAAAGGCCCGCGTAACTCACCGAATGTAATAAGTAACCTTGGATCATCTTTTTTGCCCTGTCTATCGAATACCCAGCAGCTTTGCCGGATTGGTTTTCACGATCTGATCAATTTGATCGACGGTGACGCCCTGCCCGCGCAGTCCGCGGAACACCTGCTCGAGGCCGTCGGGATGGAGCGGATTGCCTTTCTGGCCGAAATCGCTCGAGAGGATCACGGAGCCGAAACCCACCTGCCGCATGGCGTCCGCGTACCGAGGGAACGTGAATTCCTTCTGTGTTCCAACGACGGCGTTTCCCACAAACTCGATCATGGCTCCCATGGCCGCGGCCTCTTTCATCTGGGGTACGGACATGCCGACGTACTTGAGCATGGCGTGCGTCACGACGACGGAGGAAACACCGCTGTCACGGGCCTGCTTCACCATCATCAGCACTTCGGCGGGGCTCGAGTGGCCGGTGGCGAGAACGAGGTGATGTTGCGCGATGATACGGATCACGTCGAGGACGCCCGGCAGCAGTTTACCGTCCTTGGAGACGGGGACGAAGGGCCGATTTTCGCCGCTGACGCGCACGTGATTCCGGGAGTCGTAGGTGGGCATCCAGACCACTTTGCCGAAGCCGCCCTGGACGCGCGTCATGCGCTCGACGGCCGCCGGGTTGATGCCGCCGACGGTGAGATTCAGCGCGATGCCGCCGAACACTTCGATGCCGGGGACCTCCTGCCGCGCCAGGGCCGCCCACGCCTCGGTGGGCTCGTAGTGGTTCTTCAATACCAGGCCGCGGAAGCCCTTCTCTCTGGCGAGGCGGACGAGATTCAGCGCGTCGATGGAGCGCGGGGTGCTGTCCGGACCGGAGTGGGCGTGAATATCCACGACTCCGCGGAGGCTCTGGGGGCGGGCTCCGGGCGTAAGCAGCAATAGGAGAAACAGGCAAGTCATCGGCAAAGTCCCTGCTAAACTGGTAGTTTATGGCAAAACAATATCCGGCGGCGCCGGCCATGTCGAT
>JADLBG010000828.1 GCA_020847895.1 Bryobacterales bacterium | reverse complement strand
GACCGCGTTGTTCTCTCCCCGGATCTCCCCAGCGTGCTGGCGGGTGGGTTCACGATTGTCCGGATACGTGGACGGCGTGTTGACCCATGCCGAGCGGCGGGAAGTTTCGGTACACCTGAGGGAGTGCGGCAAGTGCGCTCTCCGGTATGAAGAGCTTTCCCGAACGCGAGGTCTGGTGAAGAAGCTGCCATCCGTGGCTCCTCCATCCGAACTGAGCGTGAGACTGAGGGAGATGGCTTCAGAAGAGGCTGCTCGCCGCAGGAGTGTCGTGCATCAGGAAAGCATGGCCCAGTTTGCGCTGGAAGGGATGAAGCAGCGCGCGAGCAATCTGATGCGGCCGCTGGCGCTCCCGTTTGCGGGCGGTTTGGTTTCAGCGATGGTGCTGTTCAGCATGCTGGTTCCCTCCTTTCCAGCCGGGACTGCGCGCAACCTGTCCAATGACGTCCCAACCGCGTTCTACCAGGAGCCGAGCGTGAAGAGCGTGGCTCCGTTCAGCATCAGTGACGATGAGATTATCGTCGAGGTGATGCTGGATGATCAGGGGCAGGTGATCGACTACAGCCTGCCGCAGGGCAAAGTGAATGCGGAGATCCGCAGCGAGATTGAGAACACGCTGCTGTTTGCCCGCTTCACGCCGGCGCTCTCCTTCGGACAGCCCATGGCGGGCAAATTGCTCCTCTCGTTCCGCCGCAGCCGGATTGACGTGAAGGGCTGATTTGGGCCAAAGGCTCGGACAGCATTTCCTGGTACGCACCTCGATTTTGGACCGGATTGCCCGGGCTGCGTGCGAGGAGCGGGAACCCCTGGTGGTGGAGATCGGTCCCGGGAGGGGGGCGCTCACGGCGTACCTGGTGGAACGGGCGGAGCGGGTGGTGGCGGTGGAGTTGGACCACATTCTCGCGGCCGGACTGCGGTTGAAGTTCGCCCACACGCCTCAGTTCGAGTTGGTGGAGGGCGACGTGCTCGCCACGGACTTGCGGCAATGGGGGCGGGCTGTAGTGGTGGGCAATCTGCCGTACTACATCACCTCACCGATCCTGGAGCGCGCCCTGGCGCTGGGCCCGCTTCTCAAACGGGCAGTGTTTCTGATGCAGAAGGAAGTGGCGCAGCGTCTGGCGGCCGCGCCGGGGAGCCGCGATTACGGTTATCTCAGCGTGCGGACACAGGCACAGGCCGATGTGCGGCTGCTGTTCAGCGTGCCGCCGCGGGCATTCCAGCCGCCGCCGAAAGTGGACTCAGCGGTAGTGCTGCTGACCATCCGGGAGAGACCGCTGGTGGAGGACATGAGCGCGTTTGTGAAATTCGCCGCGGCCTGCTTTCACCAGAAGCGAAAGAATCTGCGGAACAATTTGGCCGCGGTGTACGGGGAGATGGGCGATTTCGCGGAAGCGCGCCTGCGGGCGGAGCAACTCAGTTTGGATCAACTGGTGGAGTTGTGGCGGCGGCTGAGGGAGTTGATCGGCGGCCGGGCAATTGGTACGTGATTGGGGTAACGAAAGGGACAGCTTCAATCCTGCCAATCGAGGCGGAAGCGGCGGCCGGCGACGGCTCCGTCCATGCCGATGGAGCGGACGCGGCGGTCGCGGCCGACGGTGATGCGCATGGCTCCGAAGGCTCCGGCGACTTCGTCTCGATTGGCGCCTGCGCGGACATCGGCGTAGATGACGCCGGCGGAGACGCGCTGGATGCTGCCGGTGAAGGAGAGGGCGTCGCGGCCCATGTCGGTGTCCATGAGGACGGTGGCCTGGCCGGAGTTACGGTTGAGGTGGACATCCACGGAGTAGATTTCATAACGCCGGCCTCCGGCGCGGGAGAAGCCGCCGTGTCCGTTGCCGCGGTAGACAATCTGGCTGCCCCAGCCGCGCTCCCAGCCTCCTCCGTGGTCGACGTCGTCAATTTCCCAGGCGCCCCCGCCAAAGCGCCACTCGAGGTCGAAGGTATAGCGTTCGGGTCCGCCTTTGGGGTCGTCGATGCGGACGACGGCAACACCGCGGCCGGAGCGGGGGTCCTGAACGAGGGTCTGGCGGCCGCGGCCATCGATGCCGCGGAAGCGAAAGCCGGTCATGTTGCGCGGCATGGGGCTGTTGCAGTCCAGGCGGATCCAGCCTGCGCCGCGTCCGGCAAGGTTGCGGATGCGGCCGGCGCCGCCGCTGACGGCGACTTCGGCGGCATCGTCCACTTCCACTTCGGCGGTACATTTTCCATATTCGCCGCCACCGCCGCGGATATACGCCTGAATGGTCTGGCCGCCTCCCCACTGTCCGAACAACAGGGCGGGGCTGATGAACAAAATAGTTCCGAATCTCATTTTCGCCCTCCTTGCCGAGCGCCACCCAAATCGATGCCTCCGGCGAACGGCGGGTTTCGTCGGAGAAGGGGGGCGGGCCTTTATACTGGTAGTTCATACTTCGAAGTCGAAGGCGCAAGGATTCATGATCATTTTGGGAATTGGGGGAATCATCGGCGAGGCGGCGTGCGCCGTGCTGAAGGACGGTGTGCTGCTGGCGGCGGTGGAGGAGCGCAAGCTCTCGCGGAACCCGCATTCGGGGGAGTTGCCGGAACAGGCGCTGGCATATTGTTTGAAACAGGCGAAGGCCGCGGCGTTCGAGGTGGACTGTCTGGCGATGGTGCGGCCGCTGGCGGCGGCTCCGGAGGCGAGGCTGCACCTGGAGCTGCGGCAGCGGTTTCCTAACTGCGAGGTGGTGATGGTGGACCATCATGTGGCGCATGCGGCGGCGGCATACGGAGTGTCTCCATTCGAGGAGGCGACCGTGTTGACGCTGGACCGGGCGGGAGACTTCCGCTGCGGGGCGCGGTGGCATGCGCAGGGAACGCGGATGCAGATGGAGCGGGAACTGTACTTTCCGGACTCGCTGGGGCAACTCTATGGAAGAGTGACGGAGTTGCTGGGGTTTGAAGAGGAGGCCGATGAGCACAAGGTGCAGTGGCTTTCGGCATCGGGAGATGACCGGTTCACGGAGCTGTTTCTGGAGATTATCACGGCGGGGAGGAGCGACTGGCCGCGGATTGACCGGACGTTCTTTGACGCGGACCGGATGAGCCAGGGGGCGTTCAGCGCGAAGTTTTATCACCGGCTGGGGTTGGAAGACGGCGAGCCTGTGCCGCAGGAGTTGAAGGCGCACGTGGCGGCGGGGGTACAGAGCGCCGTGGAACAGATGGTGGTTCGGATGGCGGGGAAGGGCGACCACCTGTGTCTGGGCGGCGGGCTTGGGTTGAACGCGATGCTGGTGGCGGCGCTGGAGCGCTGCGGAAACTGGAAGGACGTGTATGTGCAGCCGGCGGCGGGGAACGCAGGGACGGCGATCGGCGGGGCGGTGCATGTGTGGCACACAGCGCTTGGTGAATCGAAGCGGGTGCGGATGGAGAGCCTGTTTCTGGGGCCGGAATATAACGCCGAGGAGATCAAGCAGGTGCTGGAGAACTGCAAGCTGCGGTTCCGCTATCTGCTGACGACGGATGATTTGATTGACAGCGCGGTGGCGGAACTGGGCGAGCACAAGATTGTGGCGTGGATGCAAGGGAGGATGGAGTTCGGGCCGCGGGCATTGGGGAACCGGAGCCTGCTTGCCTCGCCGCTCGATCCCTACTCGACGGAGAATCTGAACGCGTTTGTGAAACACCGCGAAGCATTCCGGAAGTTCGCGGCGTCGGCGCCGGCGGAACTGGCCGGGGAGTATTTCGAGGTGGGGCCGAATGCACGGAATCTGGCGACGGTAGGGCGGGTGAAGGCGGCGCACCGGAAGACGTTCGAGAGCGCGATTCTGGGCCGGGACACCGTGCGGGTTCACACGGTGAGGGAAGAGGACAACCCGGCGTATTGGCGGCTGCTGCACGCGGCGGGGAAGAAGACGGGGCTGCCGGTGTTGTACAACACCTCGTTCAACCTCTTCGGGGATCCGCTGGTGTGCTCGCCGCGGGATGCGGTGAGGAGTTTCTATTCGTCGGGCGTGGACTCGATGTTCGTGGGTCATTTTCTGTTGCAGAAATAGCGGAGGGTAGGGATGAAGCCGGTACGTTGGGGCGTGATCGGGGTGGCGAAGATCGCCGTGCGGAAGGTGATTCCAGCAATGCGGAAGAGCCCGCTGACGCCTGTGATGGCGATAGCCTCGAGGGAGTTGGGGAAGGCGGAGGCGGCGGCGAAGGAGTTGGGGATTCCGAAGGCATATGGATCGTATGCGGAGATGCTGGCGGACCCGGAGATTGACGCGGTGTACAATCCGCTGCCGAACCATCTGCACGCGCCGCTGTCGATGGAAGCGGCGGAGGCGGGCAAGCACGTGTTGTGCGAGAAGCCGATCAGCCTGAACGTGGAAGAGGTGAAGAAGCTGATAGAGGCGCGCGACCGCAAGGGCGTGTGCATCGGCGAGGCGTTCATGGTACACACGCATCCGCAATGGCTGCGAGTGCGCGAGGTGGCGCAATCGGGACGGATCGGGGCATTGCGGAGCGCATGGGCGCACTTCAGCTACTATATGAGCGATCCGGCGAACGTGCGGAACGTTCCGGAGTGGGGCGGCGGGGGGCTGATGGATATCGGCTGCTACCCGATTCACTGCTCGCGGTACGTCTTCGGGGAAGAACCGCGTCGGGTGATCGGGGCGCTGGACTATGATCCGCGGATGAAGGTGGACCGGTTGACGACGGCGATTCTGGAGTATCCGAGCGGGCAGTGCATTTTCACGTGCAGCACGCAGATGGCTCCCTGGCAGAGGATGCAATTTCATGGAACAAAGGGGCGTGTGGAGTTGGAGATCCCCTACAACGCGCCGCCGGACCGGCCCTCGCGGATCTTCATTGACGACGGGGGAGATCTGTTCGGGAGCACGATTACGACAGAGGAGTTTCCGGTGTGCGACCAGTACACGATTCAAGGGGAGGCGTTCGCGGCGGCGATCAGAGAAGGGGCTCCCGTGCCGGTGACGCTCGAAGATGCACTGAAGAACATGGCGGTGATTGAGGCCATCTTCCGGTCGGGGGCATCCGGGAAGTGGGAAGCGCCCGTGACTTAGGGAGTGCGGACGCAGATGGGGCATGAGGACTGGGGCGGCAGCGTGTTTGGCGGCGATCATTTGACGATGAGGAGCAGGTGGTTGGGGCCTGAATCAGGCTGTTCGGGCTCAGGATCGGGGTGCGCCTGGTTCGCCGGCTCATTTTGAGGGGGCGGCGCGGGGGATTCGGCAGGCTTCGTTTTGTCGTTTTTGGAATGTTCGGTTTCCTGAGGTGTGGGTGGGGCGGAAGCGGCAGGGGGCTGACTTTGTTCTGTCGCGGGTTCCGATACGGTTTGGGGTGGATCGCCATCCGGGCGAGAGTTCTGAAGGAGACGCAGTTGTTTGATGGCGCGGTAGTAGGAACGCTCGTTGAGAGTTTGGTGGCGGGTGTAGTGTTCGAGTTTGGTGAGGACGGCGGAGTCATCGGAAGCGAGCGGGTCGTCGCCGGTTTCGTCAGTTTCGTCATATAGCGCGAAGGTGAGTTTTTCGATGCGGCGGAGGTTCCAGGAAGCGAGGGAGATGCGCCGGAAGAGGTCCTCTTCGAGGACTCCCTGGGGCTGTAGTTCCGCGCGGAGACCGGCGAGGAACTGCTCATAGAACTGTTGTTCCTCAGGAGCAACGATGGCAAAGGAGGCGGTGAAGCCTTCCTTGAGGGCGTTGCGGCTGGACCCGGCTTTGCCGGCCGCGGTCTTCGGTCCGGTGGATTTGCGACCATTTTCGCGATTGATTTGGGCGCGGGAACGAGCTTTGTTGAAAAGAGAGCCGAGCATGGGGGATCTCCTCGGGATTTGTTGGAAAGGCCGGCGGCCTTTTCCGGTTTCAGGGTAGCGTGGGGTGATAGGGATGGCGGGGATGGTGCGTGGAAACTAGTTGAATTCATTGAGAAAATAAAGTTAGAACGCCAGTGACAAAGGTTCGCAACCAATCCATAAATATTTCTCCCTTCCCCCACAACCACTTACAAACCCACCCCCCAAATCTCCAACCCTCCGCGTGCTAAAACATGGCCAGAGTACAACCCTATGTCCACCATCAGTCAAGCTCATAGCGACGCCGCTCGCATCAACGGTGCCAAGTCCCAAGGCCCCACCACCCCCGAAGGCAAAGCCCGATCCTCCCAAAACGGCCGCGTCCACGGCTTCACCGCCTCTCGCATCGTCTTCCAAACCCCCGAAGAACAGGAAGACTACGACGCCCTCCTTGCCGAATACACCTCCAACCTCAAACCTAAAGGTCCCATCGAACTCGACACCTTCCACCAACTCATCCACGCCGCCTGGCGTCTCCGCAACCTCGCCATCGCCGACGCCGCTCTCTACGAAGAAGCCGGCGGTGATCCTCTCCTCTGCGAAGACCCCGAAATCGAAAAACGCGCAGCCCTCCTCCACCGCTACCGCACCGCCGCCGAACGTGCCTACACCCGCGCGCTGAACCAATTGAAATCCATCCAGAACAACCGCCTCTACCAGGAGCAGTTCTCCCATCTCCTCCCGCCCGACACCCCGCCATTAGCCAACAAGGAACGCTTTTCCGCCCGAACCCAAGCCAACCTCCGCGGCGAACTCAAGAACGCCGTCAAACAGGCCGAAGAAGAGGCGAAATCCTTCTCCAATACCATTCAGGACATGCTCACCCAGTTCAAAAAGTAGTCTGAGCAACGAAAATTCACCCGCTTTTCAAAGCCCTGACGCCCTACCTGCGTCTTCACTTGCCATATCCCGCCCATCCGTCTGCATTACGATAAGAGGTCCGTAGAGGATCCATGTCCCTGAATTTCCTTCCACTCATCTCTCTCCTCGCCCTCCCGCTCTGCGCCCAATTCCCGCCCGGCTACGTCGACCCCCAACCCGTGCTCGACGCCGCGGCCCAAGCCATCGGCGCGGACCGCCTCCGCTCCGGCATGGTTGGCCGGCAGCGCGAATCCGGCTGGAACATCGGCTGGCCCCGCGGCGAAGCCCTCGCCCACTACACCCGCGCCATGAACTGGGATGCCGGGACCGTGAAGGAGGAGTTCGACCGCAAGCCCGGCCTCAACCCGCCTTCCTGGAAATACGGCCTCGGCTCGAAAGACGGTACCCCGCTCCAACGCAATCCGCGCCGGATCTTCTACATGAACCACGGCAACGGCTGGCATCTCGACGGACCAGGCGCGCCCCCAATGCCCGCCTCGCCCGGCGACGCCGAACGCTGGCAACTCAACCTCTGGCTCAACCCCCACGGCTTCCTCAAGGCCGCCAAACTCCCCGGCGCAAACCCCGAAGCCGTCTGGCGCTGGGAACTCGGCGAATCCGGACACGATGGCCGCACCACCGTCCCCGGACTCGATGTCCAAACCATTGCCCCCATCCACGGACCAGCCGTCCCCTGGACTCAATTCCTCCAAGCCCTCGGAGAGAAGCCATGAAACCCGCCGCTATAATAAGCGCCATGACGCACTCTCAGGGATTCCGCGCCTGCGCCGCCGCCATCCTGCTCGCTGCCGTATTGCCGGGCCAGTCCAAACGGGTAGCAACAATCGACGACGTCACGCAGTTCGTCAGGCTCGCAGGCGTCGATATCGCCCCGGACGGCAAGTCTCTCGTCGTCATCGCCTCCCGGCCCAACTATGAGGACAACCGCTTTGACACGGAACTGCTCCTCGTGGACCCATCCACCGGCCGGCGCCGCTCGCTCACGCAGGACCGCCGCGGCATCAAGTCCCCTCGCTGGTCGCCCCGTGGCGGCTCGCTCGCCTTCCTCGCGCAGGCGCCCGGCAACGGATCCAATCCTGCGAAGACCCATCTCTACGTCCTCCCCATGAATGGCGGCGATGCGCGGCAGTTGACGAAGTCATCGGAATCCGTCGACTGCTTCGCCTGGAAGCCCGACGGCGCCGCCGTCGCGTACGTCACCGCCGATCCCGCCGAAAAGAAGACTGGTCCCGAGCGCCACAACGGCTCCTTTCAGGCGGGCGGCGGCTCTATCCTCGTGCAGGCTGCTCCCCGGCCGAAGCACATCTGGCTTGTCCCCTCCGCCGGGGGTGAGCCCAGACGCCTCACCCAAGGCCCCTGGAGCGTCTCTACAACCAGTGACCTTTCCTGGTCGCCCGATGGCAAACACCTCGCCTACGTCCGTGCCGCCGGTCCCCATACCGGCGACCTCCTCAACAGCGCCGTGCAGGTCCTCACCGTCGAGACCGGCGAATCCCGCGCTCTCACCGGCCGCTCGAAACGCGAAGCCGCGCCCCGCTTCTCCCACGACGGCAAGTGGGTCGCCTACGAATTCCCAGCCCGCGGACCCTACCACACCGCGGAGGTCCTGCTCACTTCCGCTGCCGGAGGCGAAGGCCGGTCCCTCACTCGCGCCATCGACCGCAATCTCAAACTTCTCGATTGGTCCCCTGACGGCAAAGCCGTTCTCGTCACCGGTGATGACCTCACCTCGAGCGGCGTCTGGTGGCAACCCCTCGACGGAGCGGCAAAACGTCTCGACCTCGGCGGCGGTGTCCTCGCCCCGCAATCTCCCGTATCCATCGGCCCCAACGGGGAAATCGCCTTCATCGCATCCACCGGAGCCGACCCCGCCGAGGTCTATTGGAAACCCAACATCGACGCGCCCCCCCAACCCTTGACCCATATCAACACCGGCCTCGCCAACGTGGCCCTCGGACGCACCGAACGCCTCGTCTGGAAAAGCGATGCCTATGAACTCGACGGCGTCATCACCTACCCGCCGGACTTCGATCCCTCAAAAAAATACCCGCTTGTCCTCGATATTCACGGCGGCCCTACCGGCGCCTCCAGGGAAGGATTTTCCCCGCGCCCCCAACTGCTCGCCGCCCAGGGCTGGGTGGTCTTTGAACCCAACTATCGCGGCAGCGACAATCTCGGCGATGCCGTCCAATCGGCCATCGTCAACGATGCCGGCGCCGGTCCCGGCCGCGATGTCATGCGCGGCGTCGAAGAACTCAAAAAACGCGGCTGGATCGATGACTCACGCATCGGCGTCGGCGGCTGGTCCTACGGCGGCTACATGACCGGCTGGCTCCTCGGACACTATCCCGGCGTTTGGAAAGCCGCCATCACCGGAGCCGCCGCTCTCGATCGCATGGACTCCTACAACCTCAGCGACATCAATGCCGGTTTCGGCGACATGCTCGGCGGCTCCCCGTGGACCGGAAACCGCCTCGAGAACTACCGCAAACAATCCGCCATCGAATACGTCAGCCGCATCCGGACGCCCGTGCTCATTCTTCACAATACACGCGATGAACGCGTCTCCATCACCAATAGTTACAAGCTCTACCACGCCCTGCGGGACCAGGGCGTCGACGTCACCTTCATTGCCTACCCCGTCAGCGGCCACAGCGCCCCCGATCCGGTTCACCAGCGCGACGTGCTTCGCCGCTGGGTCGACTGGTTTCGCGCCCGCCTGTAATCCGTTGTAGTCTCTGCCCGCCACCCTTCCGGCGCGCTACCGAAGTTTGCCAATCAGAAATACAAGCCCGCCAGTATGGGTATGGCAACCCGCCCATCGTACCTTAATCACGTAGAGGCTTTCGTAACTATGGATGTACCGCGCGGCTAGGTACAGGCGCGCCGGAGTCTTTGAGCATTTAACTGCATGTCACAACATAGTGTTCCTCGCGCCATCGATTTAACCAGTCTGTGCGCCTTCGATACCTGCACGGTTTCCAACGCCATCGAGCGGCTCGACGTGCGCCTGCGAAATGAAGGGTTTATCGTGAACTCGGTGAAATGCCAGTTCCCCCGGTTCGCACCCATGGCCGGCTACGCCGCCACCGCCCGAATCCGCACTGCCAGACCGCCCATGACCGGCCAACGCTGTTACTACGACCGCATGGACTGGTGGACCTACGTCGCCGCTGTTCCCGAACCCCGGATTCTCGTGCTCGAAGACGTTGACCACTTTCCCGGCATGGGAGCATTCGTGGGCGAGGTCCATGCCCACATCGGAATCGCCCTTAATTGCATTGGTTGTGTCACCAACGGAGCGGTACGCGACCTTCCGGCGGTGGAAGCCCTCGGCTTTCACTTGTTTGCCGGCAGCGTCGCTGTCTCGCATTCCTACGCCCACATCGTCGACTTCGGCGAGCCGGTAGAACTCGGCGGATTGAAGATCCAGTCCGGTGATCTGCTCCACGGCGACCGCCACGGAGTCTTGTCCATCCCTTCGGAGATCGCGGCGGATATCCCGGCCGAGGCGTCCAGGATCATCGCGGAAGAACAGCAACTCATCGCCTTCTGCAAGTCCCCGCGCTTTTCCCTTCCCGAATTGGACAAGCGGATTCGAACCATGTCCGTGAAATCCGATCACCCCTGGAAACCTCGTGGAGAGTAATGAAATACAGGCATTCGAGCAATGAGATCCCCAAGAAACACCTTCCTCGCTCTTCTTTTGACAGCCGCGCTTGCCGGCGTACTGTCTTCCTGCGGCACCGCCGAGAAAGTTCAGGCAGGAGCCCCTGCCCCCGGCGCTTCTCCTGAAGTCTCTGTCGGCATCGTCAAAGCATCCCGGCAGTCCTTACAGCAGCAGTTGACGCTGTCCTCCGAACTCGTTCCCTTCCAGGAAATCGACATCTATGCCAAGGAAGCCGGCTACGTGAAACAACTCAACGTCGACTATGGCTCGCGGGTCAAGGCGGGCCAGGTTTTGGCGACCCTCGAGATTCCCGAACTTCAGCTCCAGTTGCAGCAGGACGACGCCGCCATCAAGCGGGCACAGGATCAGATCACACACGCCCGGCATGAACTGAAGCGCGTCGAAGCCCAGCACCGCGCCTTGCACCTGCAATTCACGCGGCTGGATGGCGTGGCTAAGAGTAAGCCCGGCCTGGTCGCCCAACAGGAGATCGATGACGCTCAAGGCAAGGACTTGGCGGCCGAGGCCCAAACCGAAGCGTCGAAGTCGAACCTCGAAGCCGCCGAAAGCCAGCTTGCCGAATCCCAGGCGAAGCGCCTCCGCGATCAGATTCTCTTCGACTATTCCAAGATCACTGCGCCGTTTGCCGGCGTCATCACCCAGCGCTACGCGAATCTCGGCACCCTGATGCAGGCAGGCACCAGTTCCAGCACGCAGGCCATGCCCCTCGTCCGCCTCTCCGAGGACAGCCTGTTCCGCCTCGTCATCCCGGTTCCTGAATCCTATGTGCGCTTTGTCCACGTCGGCGACCCTGTCAATGTGGTCGTCTCCTCCCTCAATCGCACGTTCCCGGGCAAGATCGCACGTTTCTCCGTGGACGTTCGCGAAGACACCCGCACCATGCGCACCGAGGTGGACGTCCCCAACCCGAGCGGCGCGCTGATGCCGGGCCTGTACGCGGAAGCCACGATCACCCTCGACCGCAGGAATGGAGTCCTTGCGGTGCCCCTCCAGGCTGTCAATCGTGAGGGGGACCGGACCTCGGTGTACCTCGTCGGGCCATCGCACACAATCGAGGTGCGCCCGGTGAAGCTCGGCATCCAAACCCCCAGCGAAGCGGAAGTTCTCTCCGGCCTTCAGGCGGGCGAGGATGTTGTGGTCAGCGACCGCGGCGGGCTCAAGCCGGGCCAGGAAGTCAAGTCGCAACTGGTTGACATCGACGCAGCCAAGACGCAAGGAAGCTAACCCGTGTCCCGATTTTCCATCCGTAATCCGTATTTCATCATTGTTGTCTGCCTGGTCATTACGCTGATCGGGGTCACCAGCCTCTCCCGCATGCCCGTGGACCTCTTCCCCGCCATCAACATGCCGGAGGTAGTGGTAGCCACTTTCTATTCGGGAATGCCGCCCGAAGATGTGGAAACCGACATCACCAACCCCTTGGAGCGGTTCTTCACCCTGTCGAGCGGAATCGATCACATGGAATCGCGCTCCATGCTCGGCATCAGCATCATCAAGGTCTTCTTTCAGCCGGAAACCAGCCCGGACGCCGACGTAACCACGCTTGCCAACCTCGCCTTGGCCGACCTCAAGCGCCTGCCACCCGGCACGCTGCCCCCTGTCGTGCTGAAGATGGACGCCTCGAGCCTGCCCGTCTGTCTCGTCACTCTCAAGGGGCAGGGACTCAATGAAACGCAGCTCCATGACATCGGCCAGTTCACCATCCGCAACCAGATTGTCGTTGTTCCCGGCTCGGCCATTCCTCCCCCCTTCGGCGGCGAGTATCGCCAGGCCATGGTCTATGTCGATCCCATCAAATTGCTTTCCCGCCAGTTGAGCCCGATGGACGTGGTGACCGCTCTCAACAGCAGCAACCTCATCCTTCCCGCCGGCGACGTCAAGATGGGACCCTTCGACTACTACCTCTATTCCAACAGCCTCGTGAAGAACGTCGCCGACATCAACAACCTCCCCATCAAGACGGTGGGCCAGCAGGCAGTCACCATCGGCGATATCGGCGAAGCCAAGGACGCCAACCAGATCCAGTACAACGTGGTCCGCGTCGACGGCCAGCGGTCGGTCTACCTGCCCATCCTCAAACAGGGCGGGAACACCAACACCATTCAGGTGGTGGACGGAATCCGCTCCATGCTGCCGAAACTCCTCGACATCCCGCCCCAACTCTCCCGCAAGGTGGTGTTCGACCAGTCGGCCTTCGTCAAGGAAGCGATCAGGACCTTGCTGCATGAAGGCTTCATCGGCCTCGTGCTCACCAGCCTCATGATCCTCATCTTCCTCGGAAGCTTGCGCGCCACCGTGGCGGTATTCCTCTCCATCCCCTTGAGCGCGCTGGCCACGTTCGTCGTGCTCTATCTCTTCGGCGGCACTGTCAATACGATGATTCTGGGCGGACTGGCGCTGGCGTTCTCACGCGTCATCGACAACTCCGTCATCGCCCTCGAGAACATTTACCGCCACCTGGAGAACGGCGAATCGCCGGAAGTCGCCGCCGATCAGGGCGGCGCCGAGGTGAGCCTGGCGGTCCTCGCCGCCACTCTCACCACGGTGGTTGTGTTCTTCCCCGTCACGCTCTTGACGGGTGTCAGCAAGTTCCTGTTCTCGGCGTTGGCGCTGGCTGTGGTTCTTTCCCTCTTCGCCTCCTACTTCGTGGCGATGACTGTGATTCCCCTCTTCTGCGCCCGCTTCCTCAAACGCGCCCACCACAGCCACGAGAGCGGCGAGGGCGGCGGCTTCAACGCCTGGTTCAACCGCGGCTTTCAGGCGGTGCTGGACATTTATGAACGCAGTGTGCGCGCCGCATTGCGGGTCCCCGTGTTCACCGTTCTCGTCCTCAGCGGAGCGTTCGTTGCCAGCCTGGGGCTCTACCGGTTCCTCGGCGTCTCCTTCTTTCCCCGTACCGACGCCGGCCAGTTCACCATCAATTTGAAAGCTCCCACCGGCACCCGTATCGAGAACACGGAAAACGCGGTCGCCAGGGTGGAGGACATCATCAGGAAGGTCATTGATCCGGCCGACTTCGAAATGGTGGTCTCCAACATCGGAATCGTACCGGACTTCTCCGCCCTCTACAGCAGTAATGCCGGCCCCTATACGGCCACCATTCAGGTCCAACTGAAGGAACAGCACAAGGTCAGCAGTTTCGTCTACATGGAGCGCGTGCGGAATGCCATCGCCGGCAGCCACCCCGAATTGCGCACGTTCTTCTCGAGCGGTTCCATGGTGGACGCCATCCTCAACTCCGGCATGGCTGCCCCCATTGACGTGCAGGTGAGCAGCCGCAATCTCAACCGCGCCTTCAGCACCGCCCAGGACCTGGCTGCGCGCATCCGCAAACTCCCCGGCGCCGGTGAGGTTTATATTCCGCAAGATATGAACTACCCCGCCGTGCGATTGGACGTAGACCGTGTTCACGCCGCCGAACTCGGCCTCAATCAGAAGGAGATCGTCGACAACGTCATTACCGCCCTCAATTCGAACACGATGATCGCCCCCAACTACTGGGTGGATCATGTGACCGGCAACGACTACTTCCTCACTGTTCAGTACTACGAAAAAGGCAAGCCCGCGATTCACAATTTCTTCGACCTGCGCCAGATCCCGCTGCGGG
>JADLBG010000827.1 GCA_020847895.1 Bryobacterales bacterium | reverse complement strand
TGGTGTGGGCGCAGCCGGGCGAGCCTTCGACGGAGTTGCAGGCGCAGTACGGCGCTGTCTACCACGGCGACAAAGGGCGGCTGACGGTGACGCTGGGCGATGGGGCGGGGACGGCGACGGAGCCAAAGGCGCAGGATTACACGGCTCCGTGGGACGGGGTGAAGGTGTTCCGCAGCCCGGGGCACATTGAGAATTTTCTCGACTGCGTGAAGTCTCGGGAAAAGCCGGTGATGCACATGGAGGCGGGGCACAGAGTAGCGACGCTGTGCATCCTGGGGAACATTGCCTTCCAGTTGCGGCGCAAGCTCGAGTGGGACGCGGTGAATGAGCGGGTGAAGGACGACGATGAGGCGAACCGGCTGTTGAGCAGGCCGGGACGCGGGCCGTGGCACTTGTAGGGGAGGATGTTCCGATGGCTAATGAAAGACTGATTTCGGACATACAGAGCGACGACAAAGAGGTGCGGTTCGCGGCGTGGCGCGCGGCAGGGGAGGCGGACGCTTCGGCGATTGCGGAGTTGGGAAAGCTGGTGGCCTCGTCGAACCCCGGAGTAGCGAAAGCGGCGCGGGAAGCGATTACGACGATGGTGCATGCCGTGGGGAAGGATCCAGCCGATGGGCGGCGCGGGGCGGTGGTGAAGGAACTGATGGGACTCGGCGGAGGAGGGAATCCGCTGGCCGCGCGCGTGCTCGCGTGCCGGCTGCTTTCGGACATTGCGCCGGAATCGGAGGCTGGAGCGATTGCCAAATGGCTGGCGGATGCGGACGTGCGGGAGGAGGCCATCTACTGCCTGGAGCGGATACCGGGCGCGGGGGTGAACCAGGCGCTGGTGGGCGCCTATCGCGCGGCGCCGGAGGAGTTCAAGCCGCGGATACTGGCGGCATTGGGGCACCGGCGCGCCGGTGAGGCGGTGAGCTTGTGCGTGGCTGCCATGCGGTCGCCGAATGCGAGCATCTCGGGCGCGGCGGTGAGCGCGTTTGGAAGGATCGGGAAAAAGCCCGCCGGCGCATTCCAGTGGCCGAAGGGCGCGGATGTGGATGCGATGGTGCGCTATGCGGATCACCAGAGAGAGCAGGGCAACGGCGCGGAGGCGACGCGGATTTACAAGGCGGTGATAGGGCGGTCCGAAGAGCATCTGCAATGCGCGGCGGTGATCGGGCTGGCGCGGTTGGGGACTCCGGAGGCGGCAGCGGCGGTTTATCCGATGCTGAAGAGCGGGAATCGCACGGTGCGGTTGACGGCAATGAAGGCGTGGAAGGGGATGGCGGGGTGACGGGAGGGGCCAGGAGGCTCCCGCGCATTAACCTATTTGCCAAATTTAACCAAATAGGTTAATCTGGTTCTGTGGAGAAGCGGACGCCGCACTGCAAGCTGCCCGTGGTCAAGGCCCTGATTGCGGCGGGCAAGGTCCGCGCCACGGTTTCAGCTCTTGCTGGCGGCGCCGCGCTGGGTTTCCATTTCGAGCAGATCGTCGGCGTCGTCGAGGCGCTCACGCCGCGCGATTTCTATAAGAGCATGACCACACATGGCGATCACCGCATCTGGCAGGACGTCTACCGCCCGAAGACCTCGGCTGGTGATGTCTATCTGAAGCTTACTGTCATCGACGACCTGCTCATCGTGTCGTTCAAGGAGTTATGAAGGGAGACACAACGGCCATGAAATGTCCATCCTGCGGAGGGGCGAGACTGGTGCGCGGCACGCGTGACATCCAGTACGCCTACAAAGGCGAAACCACCACGATTCCGGCTGTGCGCGGCGAGTTCTGCCCGGCTTGCGGGGAAAGCGTCCTCGCCCCCGCGGAGTCCTCCCGCGTCAGCGCGGCGATGCTGGAGTTCAACAAGCAGGTGAACGCCTCCATCGTCGATCCGGCTTTCATCGCGCGAGTGCGGAAGAAACTGGCGCTCGACCAGCGCCAGGCGGCCACGATTTTCGGCGGCGGGCCGAACGCCTTTTCCCGTTACGAGAATGGCAAGACCAAACCGCCACTCGCGCTCGTGAAACTTTTCATGCTGCTGGACAGTCACCCCAACCTGCTGAACGAGATCTACCACCCTGACCAATAGCCTGGCGTCCTGCGTACTGTGCGTCATGGCGGCCACCGCCACCGCGGGATTGCGATCATGGAGCATCCTGGAGATGACGTGGCGAGGGCTGACACGCAACGCTGTTTTGTAACCACCGGGTCATGGCTCAAAAAAAAAGTTGGTCTGCTCCTCTTCAACGAATCCCACGAGGAATACGAGCCCTCCTCCTCGAATACCGCACCCTCTTCAAACCCAACCAGTACGAGGCCGATCTCGTCACCGACATCGTCAACGCCCGTTTGGCGCATTCGCCGCATCCAGCGCTTCGAAACCGCCGCCATCGACCTCCGACTCGACGAAACCTCCCCCGTCCTCTACGAAAAGTTCACCATCGATATCACCGCCGTCGAAGCCGCCTCCTTCCAGGACCTCGCGCAGAACTCCCGCGTGCTCGACGTCATCCAAAACTACGAATCCCGCTACTACCGCATCCTCCAAAAGGCCGAACGCGACCTCCAGCGCTACCGCCAGACCCGCTCCCAGCGCGCTTCCCGGCCGGGAAAGGGCCCCGGCAAGCCCTCCCAGGGAGGCTCCTTCTGGAACCGCTTATTCCCCACCCTCCTCCTCTCTATCTTGTTGATTTCATGCTTCTCCCCGTCGAGAAACTCTTCTCCCGCCCCGTCCAACTTCCGCCGCATTGTCGCGCTCTCCCCGCCCGATTTGCGCCTTCCCGTTCGCGATCGGAAGCCCTGTTCTCAGTTAAACTCACATCCCGAAGCAAAGAAACCACAGGACCGTGCTGTCGCTCACCATGAATCCTCATCGCTGGGTGCGGCTGACCGCAGTGGAGACGTCAAAGGGGGTGGCGGGGTGATAGGGGCTCAGTGTGTATCCGCGCGGAGCGTCCGTTCGAAGAAGTCCGTCATCGCCTGGCGCATGTGGCGGGCGAGGGGGCCGGTGACCGCGTGCGTTTTCTGAGGGTAGATGAGGAGGTCGTAGAATTTGTCCGCTTTCTGGAGTTCCACCTGCATCTGCATACTCCCCTGGTAGAGGACGTTGTCGTCGCTGAAGTTGTGAACCAGCATCAGTTTGCCGGTGAGGTTCTTAGCGAAGTGGACGGGAGATGAATTCTTGTAGCCTTCGGGATTATCAGAGGGGAGGCCCATGTAGCGTTCGGTGTAGATGGTGTCGTAGTTTCTCCAATCGGTGACGGGCGCTCCGGAGATTCCGGCGCGGAAGGTATCGGGTGAGTGAAGCAGGGCGTAGAGCGTCATGTAGCCGCCGTAGCTCCAGCCAGTGATGCCGATGCGGTGGGGGTCGACGAAGCCGAGGGAGATCAGGCGCCGCACGCCCTCGAGCTGGTCGGCGAGTTCCTGCTTGCCGAACTGGTGGTAGATTTTCGATTCCCACAAATGGCCGCGCCCGGCTGAGCCGCGGTTGTCCATTTGCCAGATGACGAAGCCGCGGGCGGCGAGGACCTGGTCCCAGGAGACACCGGCATAGCTGTTGCGCACGGCCTGCGCGTGGGGGCCGCCGTAGATCATCACGACGGCGGGGTATTTCTTTGCGGGGTCGAAGCCGCGGGGTTTGATGAGCCGGGCGTAGAAGAGGGTTCCGTCAGCGCCGCGGAAGTTGAGGAGCTCGGTGGGCTGGATGTCGTACTCCTCTTCAAGGCGGGTATCCGGTTTGCGAAGGGTGGCGATGACGTTGCCGGCCGCATCGTTGAGCGTGAGGCGAGGGGGCATGGTGAGACTGGAAAAAGAATCAGTCCAGTATTCGCCGCTGGGGCTGACGGAGACGGTGTGGGTGCCCTTCTCGCGGGTGAGTTTGCGGCGTTCACCGCCGGCGAGGCTGACCGTGTAGAGGTGGCGTTCGAGAGGACTTTCCTCGGTGGATTCGAAGAAGACGCGTCCGCCTGCCTCATCCACCTGGAGGAGCGAGGTGACCTCCCATTCGCCTTTGGTGAGTTGGGCCTCCGGCTGGCCGTCGCTGCGGTAGAGGTAGAGATGGCGGTAGCCGCCGCGTTCGCTGCCAATGAGGAATTGGTTGCGTTTGGGGAGCCGGCGGAAGTCGTCTTTGATGTTGACCCAGAAGGGGTCTTTTTCTTCGAGGATAGTTTTCGATTCGCCGGTGCGGGCGTCGGCGGAGAGAAGGCGCATCTCGTTCTGGACGCGGTTCAGCCGCATGGCGAAGATCGCGGCTGAGTCGGGGGTCCAGTAGATGCGGGCAAGCAGGCGGTCACGGAGTTCGCCGAGGTCCATCCAGCGGGTGCGGCCGCCGGCGGCGGGGACGACCCCCAGCCGGACGTCGGCGTTCGGAGTTCCCGCCTTGGGATAGCGCTGCGGCTCTTCGATGGCGAACAGCGGCAGGAGATCAACGTGGGGCTGGATCATTTCGCGGCTCGTATCGAGCTGGAGGTAGGCGATGGACTGCGAATCGGGCGACCACCAGTAGGCGGTTTCCAGATCGAGTTCTTCGGGGTAAACCCAGTCGAGTTCGCCGTTAAGAAGAGTGTCCGAGCCGTCATGAGTGATCTGCATGGGCCGTTTACCGCCGATGTCGAGCACGTAGAGATTGTGGTTGTGGCGGTAGGCGAGTTTCCGGCCATCGGGGGAGAGCTTGGGATCGCGCTCGGCGATGGGGGTGGCGGTGAGTTGCACCCAGCCGCCCACATCGAGTTTGACGAGGAAGACGTCGCCGCCGGCGAGTACGACGAGGCTCCTGCCATCGGGCGTCCATTGGACGGATTGTTCGCTGACGCGGCGGTTTTCCCAGCCGTAGCCGGCGGCGGGCGGAACCTTGACGGCCGCATTGGTGAGCGCCGCGAGAGAGATGATTTCGCGTTGCGCGCGGGAAGCGGCGTCATAGAGCTGAATGCGGCCGTTTTGGGTGAAGACGAAGCGCCGGCCGTCGGGGGACCATTGGATTTCCGGCGCGTGCGGAAACGGAGCCCGGGCGAGGGCATCGAGAGTGACCGGCTTCTTTTGCGCGAATGCGGCCGCGGGGCAGAGCAGCAGCAGGAGCAGCGCGCGGGTAGAGAAGGACATTTGCCCTCAGTATAACGGGGCGATGCACGGGTATACTGCAATCTGATATGAAACTCACCTTTTGGGGAGCCGCGAAGACAGTCACCGGCTCCATGCACATCGTCGAAACGGGCGGGAAGCGGTACCTGCTCGATTGCGGCCTCTACCAGGGCAGGCGCAGGGAGGCCGAGGAGCGGAACCGGAATTTTCCATTCGCTCCGCGGGATGTGGAGGCGGTGGTGCTTTCGCATGCGCACATCGATCACAGCGGGAATCTGCCGACGCTGGTGAAACAGGGATTCACAGGTCCGATTTACAGCACCGCGGCGACAATGGATCTTTGCGACGCAATGCTGAAGGATTCGGCGTTCATCCAGATGAAAGACTGCGAGTTCGTGAACAAGCGGCGGCGGCGGCGGAAGATGCTGGAAGATGGCGGCGAGAACGGCTGCGACGTGACGGCGCTGTACAACCCGGAAGACGCGGGGGCCGCGATGGAGCATTTCCGTCCCACGGAACTCCACAGCGAGACGCCGTTAGGCAGCAACGTCAACTTTCGATTGCATGAAGCCGGGCACATGCTGGGATCGACATGCATGTCGCTTACGGTGAGGGAGAACGGGCGGACGCTGCGGCTGGGCTTTTCGGGCGATGTGGGACGGAACGGTTTGCCGATCATCCATGATCCGGAGGCCATGTCTCAGGTGGACTACCTGATCATGGAGAGCACTTACGGAGATCGCCTGCACAAGGCGCTGGGCCATGTGTCCGAGAGGCTGGCGGGTGTAGTGACGCGGACAGCGGCGCGAGGGGGGAAGATCATCGCGCCGGCGTTTGCCGTGGGGCGCACACAGCAACTTGTTCTGCTGTTGCACGAACTGGTGCTGCAACAGAAGATTCCGACGATCCCCATTTACGTGGACAGCCCGCTGGCCGTGAACGTGACGGACGTGTTCCGGAAGCACCCCGAACTCTACGACGAGGATACGCGCCGGTTCCTCGACAACCACTCGGACCCCTTCGGCTTTCGCATGCTGCGGTATGTGCGCGATGTGGAGCAATCGAAGGCTTTGAATGACCTGCGCACGCCGGCCCTGATTATCTCGGCGAGCGGGATGTGTGAAGCGGGGCGTGTTCTGCACCACCTGAGAAACAACATCGAGGATGGGCGCAATACGGTGTTGATCACGGGCTTCCAGGCCGAGCACACGCTGGGGCGTAAGATCGTGGAACGGAATTTGCAGGTGCCAATTTTCGGCGAATTGATGAACCTGAGGGCCGAGGTGGTGACGATTGACGAGCTTTCCGGGCACGCCGATCAGCATGAGTTGCTCGACTGGATTGCGCCGGTTGTCAAAGGGTTGAAGGGGATCTTCCTGGTGCACGGCGAACCGTTGCAGCAGCAGGCGCTGGCG
>JADLBG010000826.1 GCA_020847895.1 Bryobacterales bacterium | reverse complement strand
GGGATCGCCGGACTTGCCATCCGCTCCATCAGCGGCGGCATCCTCGCCCAGACCGCCGATATCCACCCGCTCGACCGGGCCGCGTGCCGGGTCGCCACCACCCGCCAGCCCTCGGAAGAAGAATGGCGCGCCCTCGCCTTCGCCTGGAAGATCGTCAAGCATGTGAAGTCCAACGCCATCGTCTACGCGCGCGGCGGCCAACTCGTCAGTTCCGGAGCAGGCCAGATGAGCCGCGTCGATTCCGTCCGCTTCGGGGCCATGAAGGCCGTGCTGCCCCTCTCCGGCACCGTCCTCGCCTCTGACGCGTTCTTCCCTTTCCCCGACGGCCTCGAGCAGGCGGCCTCCCACGGCGTCATCGCCGCCATCCAGCCCGGCGGCTCCGTCCGAGACGAGGAAGTCATCGCCGCCGCCAACCGCCTCGGCCTCGCCATGGTCTTCACCGGCGTGCGCCACTTCCGCCATTAAGATGATCGTGTCCCCCGATGGTAGAATGCCTCTAGGAGACGGAGCAGCGCCCTATTCTCTCGGCTCCAATCATATCTATGACCCTTCGCCTTCAGCTTGAATACTGGAAAGATGGCAGGTGGTATGTTGGCCGATTGCCACAGGTACCTGGCGTTTTCAGCCAGGGGGCAACAATCGAAGAACTCGAGGAGAACATCCGCGATGCCTACCGAATGATGCTGGAAGACCAACGCGAAGAACCTGGCTGCAATGCCGTGGAAACTAAGGAAATTGAACTCCCGGCTTGAAACGTCGCGACTTTATTCGCGAACTGGAGACTTCTGCTTGTTCCCTGAAGCGATCCGGTGGGCGCCACGACATTTACCACAACAAGTCGACTAACCGCTCGTCTCCCGTTCCTCGCCGCTCAGAACTGCCGGATTCATTATGCAAGCTGATCAGGAGACAGCTTGGCTTGAAGGAACCATGTTCGTCCCGGTAGGCCTGCCGTAATCACATACATTCCCAAGAATCCCCATGCTACTCTTGCGGTCTTCTCGGCTTCTGCCCCCACGGCTTCCCTTTCCTCGATTCGAAGAAATCCGCTACAATGCCAACCGGAAGTGGCGGACAATAAACATCTCCTCCTGCTGGCGTTCCTCCTTGGCGCGCCGGCGCAATCAGCCGACCTGGTGAAGCTGGACGGGTTTCTCATCTCTCCCACCGAAATCACGCAGGCGGAATACGAATCGGTGACAGGCTCGAATCCCTCCTTTTACAAAGGACCCCGGCGTCCCGTGGAGAACGTCTCCTGGTGGGACGCCATCCGTTACTGTAACCTGCGCAGCACGAAGGAAGGGCTCGCCCCCTGTTACAACCTGACCACCGGAAGGTGCGACCGTTCCCGGAACGGATACCGCCTGCCCACCGGCGAGGAGTGGGACAAGGCTGCTGCCTCGAGCGATCCTCAACAGGCCAATCTGAGCACGGGCGGAACCAAAGACACCGCTCCCCTTCTTGAGTTGATCCGCAAGGGTACGCGTGACGTCGCTTCTTTCGCCCCCGGCAAGTCAGGCCTCTTCGACATGTTGGGCAACGTCTGGGAATGGACGGGCGATGACGAACCCGTGATTTCCTGCGTCATTCGAGGAGGCTCGTTCCTGAGCTCGAAGACCGGCTGGAACCGCGGCTACCGCTCCTCGCTCGAACCAAACCGCAAGAGCCGCTTTACCGGCTTCCGAGTCGCGCGCACGGCTGTTGACGATTGGTTCGAGCCCTACAACCGCCGCCCGCCCGGCTATGAAACCTCCACCGGCAATCTAACCCCGCTCACGGACATCGCCGGGTTGCGAGAGAAATGGACCCGAATTCTTGGTTCGATGTCCTTGAAGCCGCCCTCTCCCTCGGCCCGCCGTGCCGCTGCCATCCGCAACCCCGGCTACACAGGCGAACTCATGTATCTCCGGACCGAGCCGGATTCAGAAGCTCGCACAGGGTCCGCCGGCCCATCGATACAGGAAGGAACTGGCGAAGCCATCGGCCGGCGAGACTCCGTTGTGCGAGCGAGTTCCATAGAGGAAAAGATCCTCATCCTCCGCCCGGACCATCCCGTGCGCACTCCCACCCCCGTCGTAATCGTGCCCTACTACGACGTCGACGTTCCGGCGGGGCAGGATCTCTACGGCCGCCATTTCGAACCGAGCCGCGTCCGCGCCTACGCGCGTCTGGCTGTCGAGCGCGGATACATCGCCGTGGCCATCCGCTGGTTCGGCGAGAGCTATGGCGAGCGTTACGATGAGGCCGTGGCGAACCTGAAGACGCGCCACCCGAATGTCACGGGCCTCGGCAAATGGGTATGGGATGCGCAGCGCCTGCTCGACTATCTCTACACCCTGCCGGATGTGGATCGCAGCCACATCGGCATCATCGGCCACTCCCTCGGCGCGAAGATGGCGCTCTACGCCGCGGCCATCGACAAGCGCATCAACGCGGTGGTCTTCTCGGAGGGCGGCATCGGATTCCACATGTCGAATTACGATGATTTCTGGTATCTGGGCGATGCCATTCACCACCTGCCGGCAGGCACGGATCAGCATGAGTTGCTGGCCTTGATCGCCCCGCGTCCGTTCCTCCTGATCGGCGGCGACGAGTACGACAAGGCGGAAAGCTGGCACTACGTCAATGCCGCGCGAGCCGTGTACCAGCGGCTAGGCAAGCCCGAGAACATCGGCTACTTCAATCACCACACCGGCCATACGCCGACACCCGAAGCCGTTTCGCTTGCCATGCGCTGGCTCGATCGCTTCCTGCGCTGAAAGCGCGCACGAGATCAGACGAACACGCCCGGCAGTTCCCGGTGAGCGCTGGGGAAACTCTTCAACTCCGCCCCCATCGCTTTGTCGGCCACCGCAAGATAGAGATCCGCCACGGTGCCCGTGTGGCGCGTGTGGAGCCCCGTACGCGTCTTCTTCTGCTGTCCGGCGACGATCACCGACAGACCGTTGTTCTTGTGATCATTCGCTTCGGCGTGTTCGTGCACGAAAACCAGCGTCGTGCGGTCGAGAAGCGTGCCGTCACCCTCCGGAGTGGCTTTCATCCGTCCCAACAGCCACGCGAACTCTTCGACGTGCCAGCGGCAGATGTCCCGCATGATCCGCTGCCCGTCCGGCGCATCGGAGCCGGGAGCCTTCCCGTCGCGATGCGTGTAGTCGTGGTGGCGCGCCGCCGTGTAGCCGAGCCACGGGAAGCGCGACAATCCCTGACACTTCGTCAACATGTAGGAAGCCACGCGCGTCTGCCCCGAAGCGAAGGCGTGCACCAGCAATTCGCTTTGCAGCTTGGCAATCCGCGGCC
>JADLBG010000825.1 GCA_020847895.1 Bryobacterales bacterium | reverse complement strand
GGATGGCCCCCTCGAGTGTCGTCAGTGACAGCACCCCTAGCGCCCCATACAGCCCCATCGCTACCGCCAGCCGCTTGCTCTCCGCCTCGTGATTCATGACAAGAGTTTAATCCCTCATTTTCGCAACACTCCCCGCAACATTTCGCGCGCTCTTGCGTTTGCAGAATCAGGAGGCCAGAAACAAATGAACAACCTAATCAAAATCATCAGCTTGACAGCAGTTCTAGGAGTCGCTCTCAACGCCGCGGGTCCCATTGCCGGCCGCGGCGTCAACCAGCAAATCAGAATCCGGCAAGGCGTCCGTTCCGGGCAACTTACCCCGCGTGAAACCGCCCGGCTCCAAGCCCAGGAGCGCGCCCTGCACCGGGAGATTATTCACGACCGTCTCACCGGCAACGGCTTGTCCCCGCGCGAGCGGCGTACCATCAACCGCCAACAGAACATCCTCAGCCATGAGATCTACCGTGAGAAACACGATGCCCAAGTTCGCCCGTAGCCCTCTCGGCCGGCTTCCAGTTCCTCGCGCTAATTCGCTGTCTTCGAGAAAAGAGAGGAGAAGAGCCCGGACAGCGCGGATGCTTTCTTTGCCGGCTGTTCGGCGCTCTTCGCTCGTGGACATAGTCTTTCGCCGAGCTGCGCCAGGCTTTTTCCGAAGTTGCTGTTCGAGGCCACCGGCTTGCCTTCAATCAACGCCCGATGAATCGCCTCATAGTCGCCCGGCAGCAGATGATACACGTCGCAATGCAGCGCTGTCTCAATCACGTCGCGTCCCAGTCCGAACTCCTTGTTGTACCGGTTCACGACAAGCCGGATCTTTGACCGGTTGACCCGGTTCCCCTCCAGATAGTCCATCGCCCGCTGAGCAGCCTGCAGCGATGGCAGTTCGTTCGTTGTGACCAGCACCACTTCATCACTACTTCGCGCCAGCGTCAGGTTCCACTCGCCGAACACGCTGCCGGCATCGAGGATCACCACTTCGTAAAAGCCTCGCGCGAACTCGACGATCATCGACGCGTCCCGCAACTCATGCAGTCCCTCGTTCACCTGGTCCGGCGACAGCAGGATGTCCAGCCCCGCCTGTTGTGTTACGATCCCTTTCCAGACATCTTCGTCGAGCGAGGTGGACCGGCTCAATGCGTCCACAAAGCTGTAGTTCGACCGCAGCTTCAACTGGAAGGACAGCGTGCCGGTCAGCGGATCCAGGTCGGCAAGCAGAATCTTCTTGTGCCCCGCCCTTTTGTAGTGCTGGGCCAGGTTCGCCGCGATGGTCGTCGCTCCGCATGCTCCCTTTACCGGAATGACGGTAATTACCCTCCCTTGCTTCGCCGGCCCGCTGTCGATTAGCTGCAGGGAAGCGATCCGCTCCAGCGAGTGATCGAGCTGCTCCGGATCGAACGGCCGCACCAGAAATTCCACTGCTCCTTGCCGCATCGCCCGCAAAATCATGTCCGGGTTTTTGAAAGCCAGCAAGACGATGATTTTCACCCCAGGCTGAACGGCGAGCAACTCTCCAATCAAAGCGAGCGCCCTCTCCGCATCCGAGATCAGGTCCAGGAAGCAGAGGTTGGGACCCTGTGAGCCGCCCAATTCGGCGAGCACCTGCCGCGCCGGATAGGATTGCATTTCGAACACTGGTGTCTTGGGTAAATGTTGGGCCAGAATCGATGACAGTTCGCCCGCTATCGTTTTGTTCGGAGTGATGAGGAGTGCTTTCCAGCTTCCCGATAACGCGTCTATGTCGGATCGAGGCATGAATTCGATTTCTCTAAAACCTATCCCCTCGATCGGCCGTTCCCACCAAAAACATGAGAGCGGTTCCCCTTAACTCTCACTAAGACTGAGGGAGGCGCTTCCGATAAGTGTCGCAAGGGAGGAGTCAGTTACCGTAATGTCAGAACCGATCACTGTGGGGCTTTGCGAAACCCAGCCGCTCACCGCCGAGGGCTTGGCGTCCGTCTTGCGGCAAACCCCCGATTTCCGCTTCGCCGGCTCCGTCTTCTCGCTCGTCGAGGCCGGCGCCTTCCTCGAACGCACTCACCCGCGCGTTTTTGTCGTGGATAAATCCTTTGGGGTCCAGGCGGTCCTCGAGTGGGTCGCTGAACACCGCTCCGCTCGCCCCGGCTCGGCCCTCGTCGTCTGGGGCCTCTCCATCTCCGAGGCCGAGGCCCTCCGCTTCCTCCAAATCGGCGCCAAAGGCATTATCCGCAAGACGGCTCCGGCTGACGTCCTCGTCTCCTGTTTGCAAGCCGTCTCCAACGGGACAAGCTGGATGGAGGATAGCCTCTTCCGCGAGTCCAACCGCCAGGAAAAATACCACCGCTCCGATCTCACCCCCCGTGAGCATCAGGTCATGGAACTCGTCGAGCAGGGCTACAAGAACAAAGAAATCGCCCGGCAACTCGGAATTCGCCCCGGCACCGTGAAGATCCACCTCAAGCACATCT
This sequence comes from Bryobacterales bacterium, assembly GCA_020847895.1. GTDB lineage: Bacteria > Acidobacteriota > Terriglobia > Bryobacterales > Bryobacteraceae > CADEFT01. The sequence continues at coordinate 5,277 of JADLBG010000825.1, read as the reverse complement.
TCGAGAAAACCGGCGTCCGCGGCCGTTATGGCCTCGCCCTTAGTGGGATGAAAGACAAGGGGTTGCTGGCGCTTCCATAGCGCCGTTCCGCCAGGCTGTCACGCCCCGGCCCCATGTTATGCTGGGGCGTGTTGCCTCCCTATCGCCTTTTCCTCCTCTTCCTTATCTCATCCCCCCTCACCGCCCAATCTCCCTCCCTCCTCGACATCCTCCAACAGGAACTCAACCGCAACTTCACCGCCCTGAAATCTGCCGATCCCGCCCCCTACTTCCTCGCCTACGAAGCCGTCGATCAGCAGGCAGCCTCCGTCAGCGCAATGTTTGGAGCCCTGGTTCGCTCCTCCTCTTCTGATGCCCGTTCCCTCGACGTGACCCTTCGCGCCGGTTCCCCGAAATTCGATAACTACCACCGCATGCGAGGTGACCGCGCCCAATTCACCGCCGGCGTCCAGCTTCCTATCGAGACCAACGCCAATGCGATCCGCCGCCGTGCCTGGCTTGAAACGGACCGCATCTATCGCCTCGCCAGCCAGCGCCTCATCCGCCTCAAAGCGAACGCCCAGGTCAAAGCCAATGAAGAGGATGACTCTGACGACTTCTCCGTCGAGGAGCCCCAGATCCACGTGGCGCCGCCGGTCAAATTCGCTTTTGACAACAACGGCTGGGCAACCCGAGCGCGGAAGTGGTCCAGCGAATTCAATAAGCATCGGGGCATCCTCGCCTCCAACGTCACCGTGGTGGCGGATGCGCAGACCAAGTACCTGGTCAACTCCGAGGGTACACGCCTCCGCTACGGCCGCTCCTTTGCCCGCATCCTCATCACCGCTCAGGGCAAGGCTGGTGATGGGATGGATCTTGTGGCAACCGATACCTTCGAGGCCGAGATGCCGGCCCGGCTCCCCAATGACGACACCATAGCGGCGGCGGTCACCCAGGTTGCCAACCACCTCACGGGTCTCATCCAGGCTCCGCCTGTAGACCCCTTCGTCGGACCTGCCATCCTCAGCGGGTCCGCCGCCGGAGTCTTCTTCCATGAAATCTTTGGCCACCGCATCGAGGGCCACCGCCAGAAAGACGAAACCGAAGGGCAGACTTTTACCAATAGCGTGGGCAAACCCGTCCTCCCTACCTTTCTCTCCGTCAATTTCGATCCAACCCGCAAATCCATCGGCGGCGTGGACCTCAACGGCTGGTATGAGTACGACGACGAAGGCGTTAAGGCGCGCCCGGTCCATGTCGTCGAGAACGGCATTCTCAAGACGTTTCTCATGTCCCGGTCTCCCATTCGCGGATTTCCGAGATCGAATGGACACGGCCGCCGCCAGCCGGGCGCCGAGATCGTTTCCCGCCAGTCGAACCTCATTGTCGACTCCGCCCAAGCCGTCTCGAACGAAAAACTGCGGGCCATGCTGATTGATGAAATCAAGAAGCAGGGCAAGCCATACGGCCTGTATTTTGAACAGGTTACCGGAGGATTCACGACTACCGGCCGCCAAGGGCTGCAGGCCTTCACTGTCATTCCCCTCCTCGTCTATCGCGTCTATCCCGATGGCCGCCCGGACGAACTCGTCCGCGGCGTCAGCATTGTCGGCACTCCCCTGGCCAGCTTCTCGAAAATCATTGCCACCTCGGACAAACCCGAAGTCTTCAACGGAATCTGCGGAGCCGAATCCGGCAGCGTGCCCGTTTCGGCCGTCTCTCCCGCCCTCCTGGTCACGGAAATCGAAATCCAGCGCAAACCAGCCGGCCTCGATTCCCCGCCGGCGCTTCCTCGACCTACTCTCCCCGGAGGCGGTTTCTGATGCGGTCCTTTCTCCTCTTCTTTCTTTCACTCCCGCTGCTCCACGGCCAACCCGCCGATAAAGATATTGTGCTCCAGGCCATGCGCGATGAATTGGCGCGCAGCCGTTCTCTGCGCGTCATCGGAGATCCGCCCTACTTCATTGAATACACGTTGGATGACGCGGAAATGTATGGCGCCAGCGCGAATCTCGGAGCTCTCGTCCAGGAGCGCGTAAACCGCATCCGGAATCCTCGAGTCCGCATTCGTGTAGGCGACATGAAGCTGGATAACTCCAACCATATCTACAGCGATGTCTATCGCGGCTCCCGCTACGATCCCGGCCAGTTCGCTATCGACAACAACTACGAAGTCCTTCGCATGGGCTTCTGGCTCGCCACGGACAGGACCTATAAGCAGGCCCTCGAAGCCCTGGCGCGCAAGCGCGCATCCCTCAAGAATGTGACGGAAACTCGCCAGTTGCCCGACTTCAGTCCCGCTCCGCCGGTAACCCTGCTCCTCCCCGTCGAGCGCAAAACGATAGATTCCGCCGTCTGGAGAAACCGCGTCAAAAATCTCTCCGCCGTCTTTGCCTCCTATCCGAAAATCCTTACCTCCGAAGCGGAGACGAGCATCTCCCAAACCATCACTTATCTGGCAAACAATGAAGGCTCCGAAATTCGCTATCCAGACAACCTCGCGACCATCCGCATCAAGGCCTCGGCGCTCGCCTCGGATGGAAGCACCGTGCGCGATCACGCCATGTTCTTTTCCGTGAACCTCGGCAGACTCCCGGAAGAAGATCAACTGAAGAAAGCCACTCTTGCGGTAGCCCAAAACGTAACCGCCATGGCCTCCGCGCCGGTGCTCGAGAGTTATTCCGGGCCGGTCCTGTTCGAAGGCGCCGCGGGAGCCCAATTGTTCGCCGAACTCCTTGTTCGAAATTTCTCCTACTTTCGTCGTCCTGTGACCGATCCCGATCGGCCCCTCAATCTGCCCTCCGGCGAACTCGAAGGCCGCCTTGGTTCCCGAATCCTGCCCGATTGGATCGACATCCTCGACGACCCAACCCAGAAGGAGTGGCGTGGCATCCCCCTGCAGGGCTCCTATCTCGTCGATATGGAAGGAGTTGTTCCGAAACCCGTGCAGATGGTCGAAAAGGGTGTTCTGAAAGCCTACTACACCACCCGTCAGCCAATTGAGGGCTTCCCCGCCTCCAATGGTCATGCCAGGCTACCGGGATTCCTCGGTAACAACACCGCCCTCGCCGGCAATGTCTTTGTAAAAGCCGGCCAGACCAGTTCTACCGCGCAACTGCGGGAGCGGATTCTCGAAATGGGCAAGCAGCGGCACAAACCGTTCGTTATCCTCGTCCGCAAGATGGACTTCCCTTCCAGTGCCGGCTTTGAAGAACTTCGCAGACTCGGCGGCGGGCGTCAGGGCCAGACCATCAGTATTCCACTACTCGTGTACAAGCTATTCCCTGATGGAAAGGAAGAACTGGTTCGCGGCGTCCGGTTCCGGGGACTCGATACCCGCGGCCTGAAGGACATCCTTGCGGCCTCGGACGAACTCTTTGCGTTCCACTACCTCGAAAACCGGGCTCCCTTCGCCCATATGGACGCCGGCGGTTATGTGGCTGGTACGACGGTGGTTGCTCCGGAACTCCTCTTCGAGGATGTCGAACTGGAAAAGATCCCCGGCGAACTGCCCAAGCTTCCTCTCGTGCCGCCCCCGCCATTGACCAATTGAGGTTTGAGGGAGAGCCATCGGAATGGGAATTCTCGGACGTACGCTCTTCAAAGAGATCACCACGGGAGCGCTCCTCGGCACCGTCCTGTTCACCTTCATTCTCTTTCTCCAGCGGCTCGGGCGCCTTTTCGAGCAACTCGTCACCAGTACGGCCACCGCGGAGCAAGTCGGGGGATTGTTCCTGCTGATTCTCCCGCAGACCCTGGTGTTTACGATACCGGTAGGAGTACTCGTCGGAATCCTCATTGCCATTGGCCGCATGTCGAGTGACGGAGAAATTATCGCCATCCGTTCTGCCGGCGTCCCCAGCCGCCGGCTCCTCATCCCGGTGTCCCTGTTTGCTGTCCTCGGAATGGCTCTGGCAGCCTACACCTCCTGCATTCTCACCCCCTGGGCCAAGAGGGAAACCATCAATATTCTCAATACAATGGCCGCCGGGCAGTTGACTGCGGAGATTCAGCCCCGCATCTTCGAGGAGCAGTTCCCGAACCGCATTCTCTACGTCGAAGACGTAAGCACGGGTTCCCCATTCCGCTGGCGTCACGTGTTCATGGCCGATTTGCGGCCGCCCGCCGAGCGTGATGGCGCCGGCGACCGCAGTGACGACCCGCGGATCACCCTTGCCCGGCAAGCCATTGCCGTTCCCGACATCGCACGCAACCGCATCCAGCTTTCGCTCATCGACGGTAGTAGTTTTGAAGTCGCCAAAGACATCACCCAATACTACGCTACCTCCTTCCCGAAAGGAGAACAGGCCCTCGATGCCCCTGAACGCAAAGAAGTCCGGACCATGGATTTCGGCGAATTGGACATGCAGCCGCTCTACCAGCAATCAAATGCAAATGTAGAAGCCGCCATCGAGTTTCATCGACGCCTTGCCCTGCCGGTTGGCTGTCTCGTCCTTGCCCTGGTTGCCCTTCCCCTCGGCGTCTCCTCCCGCAAAGGCGGTAAGTCCGCCGCCTTCGTACTGACGGTTGCTTTGGCCTTCCTCTACTACATGGGCTTGATCAGCATCATCGGATTAGCTCGCCAGAAATCCTTGCCGGCCGGATTTGCCGTCTGGCTTCCGAACATGACTTTCTTTCTACTCGGCGCGGTGATGATCACCAGGTTGGAATTGCCAGGCGACAAGGATTGGGGGGCCGCTCTTTGGGGCAGGATGGTGCGTCTTTGGGAGTGGCTGCGGAGCCCGTTTGTGGCGAAAGAGGAGGGTGCCGGCCGCGGTTTCCGTTTCCCCTTGCTGCCGCAAATCGTAGATACCTATATCCTTTCTTCCTTCCTCTACTATTTTGCGGTGCTGCTTTCGAGCTTCGTGGGAATGACGCACGTCTTCAACTTCTTTGAACTGCTGAGTGACATCATCAAGAACCATATCCCGATGTCTCGGGTAGCAACCTATCACCTTTTTCTTACCCCAAAGCTCATCTATGATTTCGCCCCCATGAGCATTCTGGTGGCCGTGCTCGTCACCTTCGGGCTGCTCTCCAAGTCCAATGAGATCACCGCGATGAAAGCCTGCGGGGTAAGCGCCTACCGCCTTGCCATTCCTATTCTTGTAGCTGGCGGCGTCTTCAGTGGCGCTCTCTTCGCCTTCGACTACTACATCGTTCCCGAGGCAAACCTCATCCAGGACGCCATCCGTAATGAGATCAAGGGCCGCCCCGTCCAGACCTACCTCCGCCCGGACCGCAAATGGATCCTCGGCCGCGGCCCCTGGATCTACTATTACAAGCACTTCGATCCCG
>JADLBG010000824.1 GCA_020847895.1 Bryobacterales bacterium | reverse complement strand
GCCTTCGGGGGATCGACGCTGGAACTGCTGCAACAGGCGATCTCGGGCGGGGCGGCGTCCGCGGATGATCTGGCCACGATGCGGCGTTGGATCGACGAGCAGGAGAAGAAGTCATGACGTACGCAATAGGAATGGCGTTGTTGCACTCGCTGTGGCAGGGTGTGTTAGTGGCGGCGGCGCTGTGGCTGGCGCTGCGGCTCGCGCCGGAACGCCGGCCTACCCTGCGATACATACTGGCGACGGGCGGGATGGCGGCGTTAATTGGCTGGTTTTTGTGGACAGCGCTGGCGGCATGGTTCGAACCGGCGGGGATGGCTCCGAGCGGCGGGGTAGCGCCAGCATCCGCATTGGCACAGTGGATGTCCCGGTGCGCGTGGGGGTGGATTGCCGGAGTGATGGCCGTAGGAGCCTGGCGGGCGGTATCGTGGGCGGCGCTGGTTCAGAAAGTGCGGTTCCGCACACAGGCGCCGCTCGAGGCATGGCGGGATGCGCTGGACAAGGGGAAGCGAAGGATGGGGATTACGCGGGAAGTATTGCTGCGGCGCGCCGACTGGCTGGCGAGCCCGTCCGTATACGGCTGGCTGAAGCCGGTGATTCTGGCCCCCGCGGCCGCGGTGGCCGGGCTGACCGCGGCGCAGTTGGAGGCCATCCTGGCTCATGAACTGGCGCACGTGGTACGCCGGGATTACCTGGCGAACCTTCTGCAAATGGCGGCCGAGACGCTGCTCTTTTACCACCCGGCTGTGTGGTGGATATCGGCGCGAATGCGGAAAGAGCGCGAGTACGCCTGCGACGAAATGGCGGCCGCTGCGCTGGGAGACGGAGTGGTACTGGCGGCGGCGCTGGTGCGGTTGGAGGAGTACCGCGCGCAGACATTGCTGCCCGCGGCCACCCAAGGCGCGCTGCGGGCCCGTGTCGAGCGGCTGCTTGGCAGGAATCGCCAGCCTCGCGCCGCGTGGATGGCGCCGGCGTGCGTGGCGCTGGCGGCGGTCTGCCTGATTGCTCCGTATGTGTATTCGCAAAACGCGGAGATCCCGGCGCCGTACAGGAAGTGGCTCAACGAAGATGTGGTCTACATCATCGAGAATTGGGAACTGAGGGACTTCAAGAAGTTGCCGGGCAATGAGGAACGCAATGCGTTCATCGAGGCTTTCTGGAAGCGCCGAGATCCCACTCCGGATACCGAAGAGAACGAGGTTAAGAAAGAGCATTACCGACGAATTTCTTACGCGAACCAAAGATTCCCCGGGAAAGATCTCCCAGGCTGGATGACAGATCGCGGAAGAGTGTACATTCGCCTGGGACCGCCCGACGAGATCGAATCGCATCCGGTGGAGGGATACGAGGAGTGGCTCTACCGGCACGCGGTGGAAGGCGGCGTCACCATTCTGCATTTTGACAAGGGAGTGCTGCGGAAATAGGGTTAGCGCCTGACGCGGACGCGCTTGAGAGGCGAGGTTTCTCCGCTTATGATGGAGACGCAGTGACGCGGGACGCCGTAGTGCTTGGCCAGGAACGCGCACAGTTCCGCGTTCGCCTTACCTTTCTCCGGCGGAGCAGCCACGCGCACCTTTAAGGCGCCGTCCGCCATTTCGCCCGCCATCTCCGTACGGCTGCTCTTGGGGATGACTTTGATCTTGAGGATGAGGTCCTGGCTCATCGCAGCGGCAGGAGACGCATTTCTCCGGCGGGGATGACCCACGGTCCGCGGTCCATGCGGGGACGGTAGAAGCTGGGGTCGGGAGTCTGCTTTGAATTGAGGAAAAACATCTTGCCGATGGCGTCCACACGGCAGGAACCCGCGCCGTCGCTTTTCGCTTCCGGCAGACACTGGAAGGCAATCTCGGCCACCTGCGCCGGTTGGGTAGCCGGCGGCAGTTCAATGGCGGTTCGGATCCAGCCGCTGCGCTCAATTCCCATGTCGTAAATACCGAGATTCGAGGAGCGGAAGAAATTGTCCTCCTGCAAGCGAACCAGCACGGCGACACGCGCGTCCTTGTTCAACACTCGCATTTCCACGAACAGGTAGTTTTCCGGCGCGCTGATCTTCGTGCCCTCTACCTTGCCGAAGGTGCGCAGTTTCCCTTCGCGCTCCAGTTCCCTGGCGCTGATGAGATAGGTAATGGGATGCTCGTCCATCACCTTCTCGCGCGAGGCGTTGGCGAGGTCCACGATCACCGGCGCGAGTTGATAGCGGATGGGGGAAGCAGCATCGTCGGCCACCATGTTGTTATCCGTCACAACGCCGAGCAGGGGATGGAAGCCCTCGCGCTTGCCGCGGAATTCGACATCCTTGTGGTTGTTGGTCTGCACCTGCGCCTTGAGCGGCTTCCCTGTCTTGTCCGGCCACACCTCGTAGATGTATTCGATGTCGGTGGTCCGGCCCCAGCGGGCCATGAGGGCGCGCGTGGAGGTGCCGCCGTCTTCGTTCGAAAAGATCATGGTGTAGCGCAGGGAGGCATCGCCGAGGCGTTCGCAATACAGGATCATCGGGATATCGGTAAACTTGCCAATCGTGTTCCGGCGCGCGAAAAGAACCGGTGCATTGGCGATCACCGCGTAGTCGGCGTCGGACGGTTTGTATTGGCGGTAAGTGACATTGTGAACTTCCAGGTGAATCCCGCGCGCGGAGTACTCGGGGTGTCGCTCCACTTTCACGGTGTGCGCGCCAGGCTCCAGCGGGCCGAGGAAGACCTGGTAGTGGTGGCGCTGGCCTCCTCCGTAGACCATCAGGTGCTGCGTGCCGGCGCCATCGACGGTGATGGCGGCGAGCGCGCCTTCGCGTCCGGGGCGGCCCCAATCGGCGTCCGGAGCGCTTAAATCCAGGTCCGCGACCACTTCGGCGGGAGCATCGAGTTGGAAAGGGAATTCATTTCCGGCGGTGGCGGCGCGAAGGGGCAGCAATGCGATGAGAAAAAGAGCGAGTTTAGCGATGAATTGCATCAGTTGCTGCGACCTCACGGGCTTGGTGAGCACCTGATCTACCATTTGCTCCTCGGGGAGGTTGGCGAGATCGGCGGACCAGCCGGAGAGAACCATGATGCGCGTTGCCGGCGACTCCGAGCGGAGACGGCGAATGAGCCCCAAACCATCCCGGGTGTGAGGCAGGCGCAGGTCCATGACGACGATCTCCGGCGTCTGGGCGAGGAATAGGCTGATTGCATTGTTGACAGATGCGGCCGCGGAGACCTGATGTCCGGCTTGTTCGAGAAGAAGGCGGCGCACCTCCAACTGATCCGGGTCATCATCGACGAGAAGCAGGCGGGACATGTCAGCTAAAGAGGATCTCGGCAATCACCAGTTGTGGCATTGCCTGGTTCCAGCTTTCCGGAAGATTGTCGAACGGGAGCCGGAAAGGCTTGGTTTCGCCGGGCGCGAGCCCGCCCAGCCGCGCGCGCACAATCTCCACCCGCTCCTTGAGAACCACCTGTGTGTAGGGGTCGTAGAAAATACAGGTGATCTTCACGGACTTCAGATGGCGGTCTCCGCTGTTGGTGATCTTGCCGGTGATTTCGACCACCTGCTGGTGGATGGCGTTTTCGGCGGCCTTCATTTCCACGCCGTTCAGTTGCAGGTTGCGCACATAAGCCTTGGCCTCCGGCGTCAGCACGGGACCTTGAGCCGAATCCCCGGGATGCCTCTGGAGATACCAGAAGGCGCCTCCGGCGAGCAGCGCGATGAGCGCCATGAGGACGAGCGGGAGGCTGAAAAGCGGTTTCGCTTCTGGTTTACTGGCCACTGACCATCATCTCCCCAATCAGGATCGTGGGCGAGGCGACCGCCGCGCGAAACTCGAGGTCCGTGCCGATTGCCTGCACGTTACAGAGCATTTCCTTGAGATTGCCCGCGATGGTCACTTCCGATACAGGATAGGCCAATTCGCCGTTCTCAATCCACACCCCGGCGGCGCCCTGGGAATAATCGCCGGTTACAATATTGACGCCGGAGCCGATCAATTCGGTAACGTAAAATCCGTTTCTGATTCCCGCAAGAATGGCGGAGGGCGAATCCGCGCCCGGGCGGAGGAAGAAGTTGCCGTGCCCGACGTGGGCGTTGCCGGTGATGCCGCGGGAGGCGTTGCCCGTGGTTTTCAGCCCAAGTTTGCGCGCTGTGTAGGTGTTGAGAAGATAGCTCTTGAGGACGCCGTCCTCAATCACCACGGTGCGCCGGGAGGGCGCGCCTTCGTCATCGAAGGGCTGGGAGCCGAACAACCCCGGAAGCGTGGCGTCGTCGACAACGGTGACATTTTTCGAGGCTACGCGCTCACCGAGTTTTCCCACCAGAAACGAAGCCTTGCGGTAGATGGAATCGCCGGCAACCGCATCGAAGATGTCACCGAGCAGGGAACGGGCCACCTGCGGCTCAAAGAGAATGGGCGCCTTCTGCGTCGTGACTTTGCGGGCGTGCAGGCGGCGCAGCGCGCGCCCGGCGGCCTTGCGGCCGATGGCGGCAGCCGGCTCGAGCTTGTGGTAGCTGCGCGCGGCCGAATACCAGTAGTCGCGCTCCATGGAATCGCCATCTTTGGCAACGGCCACCATGCTGATGGAGCAGGAACTGCCGCGATACCAGCCGGAGAATCCGCGGG